>CAKZNA010000067.1 GCA_937129355.1 uncultured Sphingomonadales bacterium
AGCCAAAAAACAAACTCACTAAAATGAGTAATAAATCGCATTTTGCTTATTTAGATGCTTCAAAGTTAGAATTTCCACTTGTTTTACGAAGAAGAAAAGAAGGCAAAGCCGCCATACTACAAAGACTTCGTGAACGATGATGAGATGATTCAAGCCGCGTTCGCTGCTGCCGAAGAAATGAAAGCTGATATTAGTACCTCTCGAGGTGAGATCGTAATTATTGCAAGCGACCAACTCTTATTCAGATCACTAGAAAAGTTCGCAACAGAATCTAACAAGCCGATAGAAGTATTGAAAGAACGAGGGAACGCGGAAATAACGAAACGCGCCCGCGAAACGAGCAGATTTGTCATTTCCATGCCTGACTATGTTGGAGGTTTAGAATTTGACGGAGCTATTCTTGTCGGTATTGATGAAGGTCGGATGCCCCCTCAAAGCAGCTCAAATAGGGATGAAAGTAAGGCATACGTAACCTATGCCGCCCATAACCGTCTTTATGTCGCCATTAGTCGAGCTCGATATCAAATTGCAATTTTTGGATGCCGGGAAAGAGGAAGTAGCCCGATATTGGAAAACGCATTCGATGCAGAGGCGTTACTTACAAAATGATATAAATACGCCCCCCAGCTCATTCCCCTCTTGCCGCACCAGCACGATACGGCACATTAGCGTCTCCAGCGCCCGGCAATGTTTTCGTGAGAAAGCGCGGGCGCCCAATATAACTAGAGAAATCCCTGTCCTACACTTTCAAAGTCTGCTGCTATCCTGCCGCTCTTTCTCATCGCTATCATAATTCGGCGCACCCAGCGCGAAATCCTCGAGGCCGCACGCCTTGCGCTTTCCATCGGCAAACTGTCGCCCTGCCCGATATTGGCCTATCCGTTTATTTTTAAATGATAAAACCCACCTCCACTCGGGTGACACACTGTCAACTTTGTCACCCTAATCACCCCATTTACCATCTCGCCAATCCCGCTTTGCCTTACCGCCCATGCTTGCTATGGTTGCGGGCATGTCAGGGGAATTTGATGCAGCCGGAACGGCGATAGAGGGCGCGCTTGTGGGCGCGGCGGTTGAGGGTGAGAAAACGGATAGCGGCGAAGCAAACGATGGCAATTGCCTGAATTGCGGCGAGGCGCTCGCAGGTTCCTTCTGCGCAAATTGCGGGCAAAAGGCGCATATCCACCGGAGCATTGGCGCCATCTGGCATGACATCCTGCACGGCGTCCTCCATTTCGAAGGCAAGATGTGGCGCACGCTCCCGATGCTCGCCTTCAAACCCGGCGAGCTAACGCGGCGCTATATTCACGGCGAACGCGCCCGGTTCATCTCGCCGATGGCGCTGTTTCTCTTTTCGATCTTCATGATGTTTGCGGTGTTCAGTTTCACTGGCGGCCCGACAACCGCCGCGTTGCCCGATGGCGAATTCACCGAAAGTGTCCGCAAAGAACTTGCCGACAATCAGAAGATCATTGCCAAGACCGAAGCGGATTTGCAAAACGGAACCATCAAAGCAGAAGTGCTTAAGGAGGAGCAGGAAAAACTGCTCGAACTTAAGAAGACCCATAACGGCCTTGCGTCCGTTCTGGGCGAAACGCTTCCCTATCCGGAAGTCGGCTTGAATGACGGCGACGGGGCAATCGGTATTGATCCCGGCAATGATTTTACCAGCGGATCGACTTGGCTGGACGACAGATTAAAAGCTGGCGCGAAAAAGGCGAATAAGAATCCGTCACTGCTCTTCTATAAATTGCAATCAAACGGTTATAAATTTGCCTGGTTGCTCATTCCGCTGTCCCTGCCCTTTGTGTGGCTCGTGACGCTAGGCGCGGGCGGCCGCATTCGCGCGCATAAATTCTATGACCATGCGGTTTTCACGACTTATTCCATCGCCTTTATGTCACTGCTCTTTCTGGTATGTGCACTGCTGGTCAAGACCGGTTTGGACGGCGCATGGTTCGCGATGCTGCTCATCCCGCCATTCCACCTATATAAACAGCTCCGCCACGCATACCAGCTAAGCCGTATTGGCGCTATTTTGCGGTTATTTGCTTTGTCGATTTCGATCTGGGTGGTGGTAGCACTATTCCTCATGATACTGCTTTTCTTGGGAATATTGGGATGACTATCAATCGCCGGCAATTGGTCCAACTTGGCGCATTTGGATTGGGTGCGCTTTCAATCCCGTCAATCGCCCGCGCATCGTTCGGCAGTGGCTTTACTCATAATGTTGCGAGCGGCGAACCTTCTCAAAATTCGGTTCTGTTATGGACGCGTTTTGCCGGGGGCGATGAAACAAAGCTGACCGCCGAAGTCAGCAGCGATATGAGCTTCACAAAAATCGTTGGCGGCGGGGATGTTATTGCTTCGGCGATGCGCGATCATACAGCAAAAATTACTGTCACAGGCCTCGCTTCCGACAGCTGGTATTTCTACCGCTTCATCGCGCCCGATGGGAGCACGTCACCGATTGGCCGCACCCGGACTTTGCCCGCTGGCGGAGATGCACCATTCAAACTGGGCGTATTTTCCTGCTCCAATATGCCCTTCGGCTATTTCAACGCTTACGGTCATGCAGCGGCGCAAGGCGATTTTGATCTGGCCGTACATCTAGGTGATTATTTCTACGAATATCAGCGCGGGAGCTATCCATCGGGAAAGACCGCCCTTCCCGGCCGCATCATCCGGCCAGCGGGCGAAACTCTCGCGCTAGCCGATTACCGCCTGCGCTATGGCAGCTACCGTCTCGATGCTGATCTACAACGCTTACACCAATTATATCCAATGATCGCGATGTGGGACGATCATGAATTTGCCAATGATGCTTACAAAGACGGTGCGCAAAATCATGGCGATGATGAAGGCAATTGGGCATTACGCAAGGCTGCCGCCGAAAAAGCATGGCGCGAATGGATGCCGGTTCGTGATCTGGACGCAGACGGAAAACGCTGGAGCCGCTATGAAATAGGCGAACTCGCTACCATCCATATGACCGAAAGCCGGATCGGCGCACGGTCAAAACAGCTCAGCCTCGCAAGTGTCCTGAAAGGCGAGAGCAACTGGAACGAACCGTCGAGGAGCATGCTAGGCGCCACGCAGGAAAACTGGCTGGCGGACGGGTTTTCGGCAAGCAAGGGCAAATGGAATATCTGGGCGCAGCAGACCATCGTTGGTTCGACAAGGCAGCCCGATGAGGCAGCCAGCTGGCTCGATCCGAAAAGCCCGGCATTCCTGAAACAGCGCATAAAGATCGGCGCGATGGCGGCAAAGGCCGATCTGCCGACCAATATGGATATGTGGGATGGCTATCCGGCAGCACGCGCACGGGCCCTTTCCGCCGCGCAAAATGCCAATGCCGATCTGGTTGTGCTAACCGGTGACAGCCATAATGCCTGGGCATTCAACCTGGATAATGATGGCCAGCCGGCCGGTGTCGAACTCGCCGGACAAAGCGTAACATCGCCGGGTTTCGAATATTATCTGCGCGGGAAATCCCCTGCGGATATCGCCAAATCTATGGTTGCGAAAAATGATCAACTCGCCTGGATGGACACATCACAGCGCGGCTATATGACGGTGACAATGACGCCGGATGAAGTGACGGGTGATTGGCATTTCATGCGCGATATACGAACACGAAACACAGCACTTGCGGGAAGCAAGCGAATGACGGTTAAGAAAGGCGCGCGGATATTTTCCAAATAGACAATGATTCTAAGGCAAAACCTGCCTCAAAAACTCACCCGGGTTTTGGGACTGTAAGCGGCGTTTCTTTTGCCATTGGAGCTCGCCCCCTCTGCGCAGCGACCAATATCAAAACGATAAATGCGAATAGCGGGTAGATTTGATAAAGCGTACTATCAATCAGGCCGAAAACCAGCAACGTAACCGCGCCCAGAAATGCGGGCATTCCCGCCATATCAAGTTTGACCCCAGCCCGCCGACCATTTCGCAATCCAAATAATATTGGTATCATCGCCAGTACCAGACCGATGACACCCCAATTTACCAAAAACTGCAGAATAAAATTATGCGGATGCGCGTAATAAAGATTTGCAGATGGCGCGAGAAATCTAAATTGTGCCTCACCATAGCCAATCCATGGACTGTTCTGAATCAAATCAACGGCTTCTCTCCAAAGGGTGGTGCGGCCGTTCGTAAGGCCGACGGATTCCTTACCCTCAAGGCTTGCGCTTACACCTGCACTTGCAAATTTCAGCATTCTGGCAATGCCCCAACTGTTACTTGGTGGAATCCAAACAAGGGAGATGAGTGCCGCTGGTAGGGATATTAGCAAGAAAGATTTTAGCAGCCACCATGCTTTGCGGAATTCCGGAAGAAAGAAAGGTGCCAAAACGATCATTCCGGTCAATGCGAATATTCCTCCGCGAGAACCGCTCCAAAAAATAAAGGCGAGGTTGAATGTTGCACACGCTAGCCAAAAATATCGGCTTCGGGCCACAGGCGAAACTAATGCTAGCCCCAAAGACAGCGCGACCCCTATCGAGCCGTAAAATGCAAACTGCCGCACATTTGAGATCCCGAACCCGACTTTTAAAAGGTCAAGCTGCGCAATGTCGGGATGCGTAATCAGCAACAAGAAAGCTGTAACTTCAAAGACCAATAAGCCAATCACTATCGCCTTGACCAGAAGCTCGGCAAATCCGCGAATATTTTGGACGAACCAGACGATAGATAGTCCAGCCAAAGCATGCGCTACATTTATATATGCTCGGTAAGAGGCAGGTTTATCGCGTGTTGCAACTTGATCTGCATTCATAATGCTCAATGTGATCAGCGCGAAAATGCAAATCACCACGGTTTTGTTGACCGAAATTTTGAATTTTCGCACCCGTATTGCTTCCGCAGCAGCAAGGATAAAAAGCAAAATTTCTATGGCAACGATCGGTAAAGCGTATATTCTAAACTTCGTTGAATTATAACTGGGTTCCCAAGTTAATGTGCCGAATATGATCGGTGCCGCAGCAATAAGAAATACCGACAATAGCGCGAAGATAGGCGCTTTTTCATTGTCCGAAAAAAGGCGGCTTAGTGCGTCCACAATCTGTATCCCCAAGCCCTTTCATCAAATTAGCCAAATTGCCTCAAATGCGCCTCAACAATCATACTGATAGTAGCATAGGTTTAAATTTCCATGACCTTCCACGTTAACACTTTCAGGAACTTACAACTCTATCCCATGGCCCGGTAATCGCGAAAGTCGTTGTCGGAATTTGCAGATTGACGAACATGGTCGATCCATCGGACGAGAAACAGGCACCGCAAAACTCGCTTTGAATCCGCGTGCGGGCGAAACGATATGTCTTTCCTTCAGGCGTGACGCAGCGCAGATGATTGTTGGTAATCGGGGTATATTGATCCTCGCACACCATCAGATGGCCGTTTGGCATAACCGCAATATTATCGCCTAGGTTGTAGGTCGCCGGATCAGCGGATTCCAGGAAGAGCTCAAGATACCCCTGCTTACCTTTGCCGCCTTCCTTCTTAGAGGGCGTATAGCGGAAAATCTGGCCATATTTTGCTGCGCCGCCGCTGGTTGCGGTGAAATATAGGTTCTTGGCCTTATCGTCCCAGAAGATGCCCTCGCCGCGTATAAATTTCGTGCAACCAAGCGCCGCGCCGCGTTTGCGCAAATCGCTATCTGGCGATTCCGGATTGTCTAGCGTGATCCATTTCGCGCGATATTTCTCGCCAAGCTTTACCATCGCACTGCCAACATTGCTGGTGTCGGGAATGCCTTTCAGCGCCAGCGCTTGCAGCGTTCCGCCTTCGGCCAGCTTGCCCTTCACCTTTGGAATGAAGCGGTAAAACAGGCTGTCACCGCTATCTTCGGTCATATAGACGATACCCGTACGCGGATCGACGCATACTGCTTCACGAACGAAACGCCCCATCTCCTTCAGCGGAACCGGGTCGGCCAAGCCTTTTTGCAGCGCCGGAACCTCGAAAACATATCCGTGATTTTTGCCCGCACCGTCTTCGACGAGATAGTTGCTTTCCTCGCAGGTTAACCAGCTTCCCCACGGCGTGATACCGCCCGAACAATTGCGCACGGTTCCCGACAGGCTGAGCCATTCGGCGGTCACTTTACCCTTGGCCATGTCATATATCATTGTGGTAGTTCCGCCGGGAAGCGGAAGACCGGGCTTCTTGGTCATACTGTCATATGCCTTGAAACTCTCGTCCGGCTTCGCCCTGAACGGCCCTTGGCGAAGCTGGTTATGCGAAAGCTCGTGATTGCGCACCAACGCCACTTTATCGACGCCAGCATCAAAGCAGCCCATCCCATCGGCCATGCCCGGCACGACCATGCCATCATCCATCACATTGCCGAGCCGCGAGATTACCTTGTAAGAAAAGCCTTCGGGCAGATCTAGCAGACGGTTCGGATCGGGAACAAGATCGCCAAAGCCGGGAACTTCATCGCGGCCCATTGGCGGGGCATCTGCATAAGCGCGAGCCGCGAGCCCTGCAAAAGCGGTTCCGAGCATGGTGCTTCCAAATTGGCGGCGGGTTAATGGCATAATGTTTCTCCCGAAGATTGTTGACATCAGTATGTCCGTTAGCTGCCACGATGACAATCGCATTTCTGGCATTACGTAACGCTATTGCGGCGATGGATTTCGCCGGACACGCAATTTATCGATTTTTCGGCCATCCATATCGACCACCTCGAAATGCCAACCTTGGTCGGTGAAACCTTCCCCCTCGGTTGGCAAATGGCGCAGCACATATAGAACATGACCGGCCGCCGTCGCGTAATCTCTATCGTCTGACAGCTCGATATCAAGCTCATCCGCCATCGCATCGGCGGACATGGCGCCAGAGACCAACATGGAACCGTCATCCAGATGCACGATGCTCGGCGCGCTGCCTTGCTCCTGATCGGATGCGAATTCGCCCGCGATCGCAGCGAGTAGATCATTGGGCGTCACGATACCTTCAAAATGGCCATATTCATCATGCACCAGCAGCATCGGCACCTCGGCGAGCCGCAATATTTCCAGCGCATCCATCGCGTCCAGCTGGTCCGGCACGATCTCCGCCTTTCGCATCAGCTTGCGGATATTTAGCTTCTTGCCCTTAATCTGTGCCGCCACAATATCGCGCGCCTGAACCACGCCGATAATGTCATCGACGCTATCTTGCGCCACGGGCAACCGCGTATGCATCGATTCCACCAGCATCTCGCTTATATCATCCGCGGACGCATCAACGGGCAGCCAGTCAACATCCGTGCGCGGTGTCATCACTTCACGTACAGGACGGTCGGCCAATCGGACAACGCCTGCAATAACCTTATGCTCATGTTCTTCGATTAGTCCCGCATGAGTGGCTTCGGCAAAGACCATCTTCAATTCTTCCGCCGACAGAGCCTGACGGCTATCACGGTTGAGCCCGATAAGCTTGAAAATCAGCGAGCTTGATTTGTCCAATACCCACACAAATGGCGCCGCAATTCGGGAGAGCATAGCCATCGGCTTTGCCATCGTGATGGCCAGCCTTTCGGGTGCAACCAGCGCGATTTGTTTGGGAACAAGCTCCCCGATTACAAGCGAGAAATAGGTTGTAACCCCGATCACCAAACCAAAGCCCAATGTAGATGCCAATCCCGGCTCCACACCCAGTAACGCCAACCGCTGTCCAACAGGCTCACCCAAACTTGCACCGGAATAGGCACCGGCGATAATCCCGATAAGCGTAATTCCGATCTGCACGGTCGAGAGAAATTTGCCCGGATCAGCCGCCAGCTCTAGCGCAACTTTCGCGCCTGCGCTTCCGCCCTCTGCATCAGCCTGTAACTTTGCGGTGCGCGCCGATACTATCGCCAATTCCGACATGGCAAAAAGACCATTCAGCGCAATCAGCGCCAATATTATGGCGGCATCTATCCAAGGAAAAGGGGCAAGGTCCATCTTACTATTTTTCCCATAGGCCATTGTTAGATGATTTGACAATATATTCGGGTGCTTGCAGGTTACTGTTCAGCTTGCCGAAAGATTAAACAGCGCAATTTAGCGACAAGACCCGAAATCCGGAGAATGAAAATGAACATGAAGAAATTCACCGCAGCCGCCGCAATGGTTGCCATCCTGCCACTCTCGGCCTGCGTGACCAATCCGGAAACTGGCAATAAACGCATTTCAAAGACCGCAATTGGCGGTGGTATTGGCGCGCTGGGCGGCTATCTTCTCGGCGACCTTGTTGGCGGACGCCGCGATCGGACCGAAAAAATCCTTGGTGCAGGCATTGGCGCCGTTGTGGGCGCGGGCGTTGGCCGATATATGGATAATCAGGAAAAGAAGCTGCGCCAGCAAACCGCAGGCACTGGCGTGAATGTGGTGCGCGACGGCGACAATCTGGTGCTCGATATGCCCGCCGAACTTACTTTCGCGGTCAATGACGCGACCGTGCAACCCGCCTTTCAAGATACCTTGAATCAGGTGGCCTCGACGCTGACCGAATATGAAAAAACCTATGTCGATGTACTTGGCCATACCGATAGCACTGGCAGCGATATATATAACCAATCACTCTCCGAACGCCGCGCGCAGTCGGTCGCCAGCTATCTATCAGGGCAAGGCGTGCAGTCGGCCAGATTAGCAACACGCGGCTATGGCGAAAGCCAGCCCAAAGCATCCAACACCACCGAAGAAGGCCGCGCAGCCAACCGCCGTGTTGAGATCAGGCTGGTTCCGGTGACGGAAGGCTAAACCGTCACACCTTGCAGCAATTTCGGCAATGCCCCGCTCTCCCCGCGGGCTTCGGACATGAAGAAATTTTTCACCGGCTTTGTCCGCTGGATCATGCCCATGCCAAGGCGGCGGACGGCGGAGGC
>CAKZNA010000068.1 GCA_937129355.1 uncultured Sphingomonadales bacterium
CGCTTTTTTTGGGCGATAGCTTATAAATCAAGTACCCAAAACCCACCACAAAATGAAGGATAACCACTACCATTATAAAGTAAAACCAAAAATTTGACATGCCCATGATTATTCAATTTTAAGAACTATAAAGGTACGTAGCAATTTTTATATTAGGTATGTGAAATTTGAATTTTTTGAAATTGTAGGTTTAGAAGAACTTAGTTTTTGTTCAGCACTAGAAAATACAGGTGATATAGATTTTGCTTATAAATTAGTAAGTGAAACCTTAAAGGTTACTGCAGATGAGAGAATAAGAAATAAATTGAATGCTGACTTATATTCAATAAAAGCGACTATTGATTTAACATGTTTAAATTCACAAAAAAATAAAAACTGCGATAAAAAAGATTATAATGGTAATGACTATTTTTTGGATAAGAAGAAATGGAAGCCATCCTATCTCGTGGGCAATGATGTGAAGGCCATGGGGCCGATGCACAAAGTGCTGCCGGAACGGACCTTCGAGAAGATGCTTCAAAAGGCCGTCGAAATTCCGCAATATAAAGGCTGAACCCATGTCCGATATCAAAGCGCAGTTCGAGACGCTCCAATCCTCCAAGTTAAAACTCCGCAATAGCAGCGCAGCGGAACGCGCAGCCAAATTGCGGACGATTTGGGAAGCGACCAAAGCGCGCAAAGAAGACCTGTTTGTCGCGACGAACAAGGAACGCGGTACCCATGATCTGGATGTCGCGGCTGAATTGATGATGGTAAAGGGCGAAATTGAATTTGCGGCCAAAAATGTCGCTGGCTGGATGAAGCCCGAAAAGGTCCGCAATTCAATGGCGACGATGGGGAAACGCTGCGAAATCCGGCGCCAGTCGAAAGGCACGGTTCTCAATATCGCGGCCTATAATGCTCCGACCGCTGAATCCATTGTGCCTGCGGTCGCGGCAATTGCTGCTGGCAACTCCATTGCGATCAAGACATCCGAATATGCGCCGTATAGCGCACAGATCGTTCAAGAGATTTTCAACGAAGCATTGCCGCAAGACGAAGCGCAGGTGTTTCAAGGTGCGGCAGATGTCGCGCAAGAACTGCTCGCGCTTCCGTTTGATCACATTTATTACACGGGCGGGATGACGGTCGGCAAAATCGTCATGAAAGCAGCAGCAGATAATTTCGCATCGGTAACGCTGGAAATGGGCGGCAAGTCACCGGTAATTATCGACAAGACTGCCGACATCGCAAATGCAGCCAAGAAGCTGGCATGGGGCCGGGTTATGAATGCCGGTCAGGTTTGTATCGGACCGGAATATGTGTTGATCCATGAAAGCCGCAAGGATGAATTCCTCCGCCTGATCGAGGAACAGATTAACGCGCAATATGATTCAGAAGGCACTGGATTGCAGAACTCCAAATATGTGCCACGGATTATCAACGAGCGCCACCATGCGCGGATCAAAGGCCTGATCGACGATGCAACGGCCAAAGGTGCGACGCTGGTATGCGGCGGGGGTTCCGATGCGGCAGATCGCTATATCGAACCAACGGTGCTCACAAATATGACCGAAGATATGCAGATAATGCAGGAGGAAGTCTTCGGACCAGTATTGTCTGTCCTGACATTTTCAGACCGCAAAGAGGTTCTGCAATCTATCGAACGCCGGCCGACGCCTTTGGCGCTCTATATCTATTCCAAGGACGACGCCTTTATCGAATATTTCCTGAAAAATACCTCTTCGGGTTCAGCGGTTGTGAATAGCAATTGCATCCAGTCCGGTACCAACCCGCGCCTTCCCTTTGGCGGTGTAGGAACGTCGGGTATGGGCCGTGTCGGCGGCTATGAAGGTTTTAGGTCCATGTCAAACGAGCGCTCTGTCGTGCATCAACCGCTGGACCGTTTCCGCGATATATTGATCAACCTGCCGCCCTATTCGAAGCGATATAACAACCTGATTATGAAGGCGCTAAAATAGCGTCTTCCGCCTCGCCGCGTTCGCGTGCGATTGTCCGGAATGCCGCGCGAAGCAGGTTTTCAATTCTTTCGCTTGCGGGGCTGGTTAATCCATCCATAGCTTGACTGAAAAACGGAAAGTCTTCCTTGTTGAGCCGCGCAAATTGTCTTTGCGCTACGTCGCTCGCCATTTCCTTCTGCTCAGAAAATTCATTCTGCCGGATTTCCTCCACCGCACCGGCAAAGGCAACCGAACCAACAATATTGAACACCTGCATACCCGCTTTCGGCTTGAACCCATGTTCATGCATCACGGATAGAAATTTTTCGGCAAGTTTGAACTGAACCTCAAATCCATACTCCCTGACATGGTTGGAAATGACCAGCGAAGGACTAGCGGCCAAATAGGCCTGAATACATTGCACAAATTCATGGGCGTAATTTGACCAATGTTGCCCCCTATTTTCCGGAAGCGCCATTGAACCCAGCGCATGCACTGCAGCCGCCTGCATAAGTTTCTTACGGCTATCCCAATATTGATACAGAGTAGCAGTGCCAACGTTCAAATGGGTGGCCAGCTTTTTCATGGTCAGGCCTTCCAAACCCAATTCCAAAGCGCCTTCGATAATTTCATCATGGGTGAGCAAGCGCGGCCGTCCATAGACCACTTCTTTTTCCTGAATGTCCCCCATGGTGAATTTCCTATTCTTTTTCGAATGCCATTCGGATAATTGATACTTAGCAGAATAAGTCAAGTCAGCTGTAGCTTTATTCTTGCAAGTGAAAGAATTACAGGCCTAGTTTGATTAGCATGAAATTGCTTCTGGAGGCGCGTGTCGAACCGTTAAGTGGAATAGATATCGTTGAATTGTTTGAAAGCAATCCGCCGCGCGATATGTTTGGTCCGAAAAGCGACCGGCCGGTTGTTGCATTCCAGCTAGAGGGTGTTGATACGCGCATTGGCGCATGGCTGAAAGACCTTCCTTGCCCGGTAATTGGACTAGGACACGGTCCGTTGGAAGCGGATTGTGACCTGCTTTTAACGGATGAATCAGAGCTTCCCACGATAGCAAAGAATATCGAAGCAGCCCCAATTGCTGCAATGGTTTTGGTGCAACATTTACGCGCGAGCGAGCATCAGGATATTACCGATGCACTGACCGCCGAGAGCTTTGCCTATGCAGCCATTCAAAAGGGACCGGAATTTCAGGACTGGCTCAAAAATGAAAAAGCTATCACGTCTCCGCTGCGTGTATCCGATACGCCGGTCACGGTGGCAATGGATGGTCCAAACCTAAAAATAATCTTGGATGACCCTGGCAACCTGAATGCCGTCGGCACCTGCATGCGCGATGCGTTTTGCGAGGCCCTAGATATGGCCATGACAGACCACAGCATCGAACGCGTGGAGCTCTCCGCCAATGGCCGCGCCTTTTCGGTCGGCGGAGCGGTCGAGGAATTCGGAGAGATATCTGATCCGGCCACTGCGCATTGGGTGCGCAGCCTTCGTTTGCCTGCTTGGCGATTGGCCCGCATGACCGAAAAACTTCACGTCCATGTGAATGGTGCCGCGATTGGTGCGGGCGCCGAAATCGCCGCGTTTGGGAAGAAAGTCACCGCGTCCAAACACGCTTGGTTCCAATTGCCGGAACTGAAATATGGCCTAATCCCGGGCGCAGGCGGGACCGTAAGCTTGCCGCGCCGCATAGGTCGGCAGAAGACATGCTATATGGCGCTGTCAATGAACCGCATTAATGCTCAAACAGCCGCGGAATGGGGCCTTGTTGACGAAATATTGTCATAGACCAATTCGCCCTTCACCCATGTTGCCATAACATTCAAATCGGCAAAGTTTCGAGCCGCGTCTTTCCATTTTTTGTCTAGCAAGCATAGGTCGGCTGGTTCACCCACGGCGACTTTGCGCGGAGCAGCGCCTGCATCGCCAGCAGGTTTCGTATAAAGATCGAATGCGCTTTGGGCATTGATAGCTTCGGCTGGCGATAACAATGCGGGGCGCTGGACTGCACTGGCCATTGCTTTCCAAGGATCGATGCCGCCAAAGGGAGCGTCGCTGCCACCTGCAACGCCGATCCCTGCATCAATAAAGGATTTTAAGCGCCAAAGGTGCGGGCGTTCATATTCTTCAACGTCATTCAAATACGCCACTTGTCGTTCAGTTATGAAATGCGGCTGGGTAACAATAGTTAGGCCGAGCTTTGCGATAAGCTCAATCATATTTTCATCGGCGATTGCGGCATGTTCTATTCTATCGCCAGAATGCACGCCCGCGTCTTCAATCGCCGCAAGGCTAAGCATCATCTCGGCGCGCGTAACGCAGTGGATCGCGACCGCGCGGTCAGCATCATGCGCTCTCGCAATTGTTGATGTAAGCTCTGCCAGTGGCGGCAGATTATGGTCATGATTATGGATTTTAAGTGGGCCAACGCGTGCGCACTCACTATCTTTAACGCCGTTCAACCCATCGCCGCCCATGATGGTCAGATTCAATGGTTGAGCAAATTCACGATAATGGTCAAAATCTGCAAGATCGTTTTCCGGCGTAACTTCGGTGACGCCTGTTATACCAAATGAATGAAGTTTTTTGATGAGCGCGCCAAGATCGGGACGCTGGGTTCCAGACGAGCCACGCAGAATTTTGTCGCCATCCACCAATCGGCCATCTGCTGGTATTTCAATTTTCAGTTGATCCATCGCCCGGCTGTTAAATATCCACATCCGGCCGCCGCGATGCTGCAATCGAATTGGCACATTCGGTCCATTTTGATCCAGCCAGTCACGATCGATTTCTCCCGCAACACTGGGGTGGTAACCGATGCCTCTTATCCACTCGGATCCGGCGTTGGCATGAAGAACGTCGATCAATTGCTCTGCACCACGAACCGATGGCGGGCCACATTTTACGGAATTTAGAGCCGCTGCCGATGCATTGAGATGTATGTGGTGATCGTGAAGTCCGGGGACCAACGCACCGCCATGACCATCGACCACCACTTCGCCTTCGTGGGCTTCAAGGTCGCACGCAATCGATTTAATTGTGCTCTTCGCGATCCGCAGTCTGGAAAGCGCGCCATCAATCTCCACGTTCGTAATCAACATAAAGCCGCCATGATATCTTTACTGCTTGCGCCAAGCTCCTCGGCCTGTCCCGCCGCCAAACGCATCGGATAAAGTTCAGTAGTATCCGCTTCAGCAATTTGTTGCCACTCTGCAGCGCGGGCCGCCAACGCATCGCCCGGCATAATTTCCTGCATGGCATATCTGACTATATCCCGCATGGAAAGCTCGATCAAACGCCCACCGCCCTGATGCCAACTGGCCTTTGCTGCCAGCGCGCCATAGATTCCGGAAATCGGATCAGCGATGGCATCGCCTACGAAGAATGGCTCACCCCACACCTGACATGCAATCGTCGACAGGCCTGCGGCGACACCAATGTCATCGCCAAAACCTATCCTGTTTTCATCCTCTCCATGCGCCAAAAAGCGAAGCCATGTTTTTCCGGGCTTTTCCGCCATCAATTTTTCGGCCTCGATTCCCAATTGGCGCAGCGCCCTAGGCCGTGATGCTTCGATCACTATGTCGGCCGCTGCAAGTAATTGTCTAAGGCCAGAGCGACCTTCCGGCGAACCGAAATCAAAGGCAACGGATTGTTTTCCGGCATTGAGCAGGTTGTAAAACTCCTCATTCCCGCGCCGCGCACCATCGGGCCGATTGAGGCTTTCTACCTTCACAAGTTTTGCGCCAGATAAATGAAGCAAGCTGCCAGCGAGCGGCCCGGCCCAAAGGCTAGATAGATCGACAACCAGAGGTGCGGGTGGTTGGCTATTCGATTTCGAAAATGCTCTTTCCTTGAACCAAGGTTGCCCCTCGCATAATTGATCTAAAGCCACAGGCAATCCCATCGCCGCCCCACGCTCAACGAGTTCGGCTGCAAGCTTCCCCGTTGCTCCGGCCGAAATATCATCCCATGTTGCGGCTGGTTCCTCCAACCAGGCCTCCAGCAAGCCCCAATCATCATCTCGCGCCAGATTAACCGCAATCCGTCCATCTGCAGTATCAATCAGCCTGCAATGGCCACCATGCGTTGATCGCCCGTTTCTTTTGGAGCCTGTTAGCCGTGCTCGCTCGCCCAATAGCAAAGACCCGTTTAGCGGCAGGCATTCTGCATTGTTTGAAATGGCCTTGAGCGCAATCATAGCACCATCAACTGCCGTTGTGATGGGCAGCGGAGGTGGGCGAGCAGGGCCATCGGCCGGACCGCTCAACGGTAATAAACCAGCGCGCCGCCATGCCACAGCCGGATGATCGGCCTCACCAGATAAGCTTGTGGTTAAGCCTAGCTCGTCCAGCAGCCGCTCGCCGAAACCCGAAGCAGTTTCAGGCTGCGGCAATTTTTAAGGTCAGACGGAAGGGCATCAATCAGATGACGGAAGTTTTTTGGCCTGTTTCACGTCCAGTGCATTGCCATTCACTTGAATGGTGCCTTCGCCGCCACGCGTGCATAGAAACTCCATGGTTTCACCTTCATCGACATATCGCTTGCCGACCAAAGTGCCGCCAGCAAGGTCTGCGTTGATGTCACCCTTATCGTCATCCTCGGCGCTCATCGGCGCGCCGCCGCAAGAAATTTCGATCTCATCTGATGGAACGCGCAAAGCCATGATCTGCGTTTGGCAAACCGTGCTACTGAGCTTTGTTCCTGCCTTAATCACTGCACCCATTTTTCACTCCTGAATCATTTGCCGAGTATCGCACCGGCAACGCCCGATGCCAAGAATACGGTTTCCGCATCCTTCACCTGATTGGCCGCCGTTCCGCGCAATTGCCGCACGCCTTCGGTAATATTATTCATCCCGTGGATATAACCTTCACCCATCAAACCGCCATTGGGACTGAGCGGGGATTTGCCATCCAGCTCCATATGCCCGTCTTTGATATAATCCTTTGCCTCGCCAACCCCGCAATATTTAAAGCCTTCCAATTGGCGTAGGATTTGCGGTGTAAAATTATCATATATCATCGCAACATCGGTATCTTTCGGCGCGACATCGCATGATGCCGCCAACTTGTCGGTTACACGATTGGCGATATCATGCGTGATTAAATCACCTTCGTAAAAATCCGAAATAATCTCGTGATTGAACAGCATCGAATATTCCGCGCCCAATATCTTTGCCGGTTTTTGTTTCAGATCCTTCGCCCGGTCCATCCGCGTGATAACCAGCGCAACGCCGCCGTCGGATTCCTGACAGCAATCTAGCAGCCGTAGCCATGGCTCGACGATCCAGCGGCTCTGCTGATGATCATCCAGCGTGATCGGCTTTTCATAAAACCATGACGCCGGATTGGTCGCCGCATGTTTGCGCATCAGCACCGCGATCCGCCCCAAATCTTCCGATGTAACGCCAAATTTATCCAGATACGGCCCGCAAGACAAAGCCTCCCATGCCGCAGGTGTTTGCGCGCCAAAGGGAAAGCACCATTCCAGAAAGGTAGAGCTATGTGCATCGGGGCTGATCGACATGGCGGGTTGGCCAAAGCGATATTGCGACCGTTCATTCATCGCACGCCAGATCACGAATGTATCGCACATGCCCGATTCCACAGCATTCTTGGCATGCACAACCGTTGCAACTGACGCTGCACCGCCTTGCGGCAAGCGCGTAGTATAGTTGATATCCTTGCACCCCAGCGAGCGCATCACATCAACCTCGTCGCTATTGTCGAGGCTGAATGTAGTCATCCCGTCAATATCATGCGGATTGATACCGGCATCCTGACAGGCGAGCAAAATGGCTTCGGCTGCCAGTTGCTGTTCGGAACGTCCCGAATTTTTGGAAAATTCGGTCTGGCCGATACCAACGATGGCGGCTTGCTGTGAGCTATCCACCATCAGCTTGCTCCCGCTGCGCGGAAAATGGGCACAGCCTTGTCGTTCGATGTTTTGGCAAAATCAACTTGAAGCGCCATGCCGACCTTGATGTCATCAACATCCACGCCTTCTAAGTTGCTAACCAGCCTTATGCCCTCCTCCAGCTCAACCAATATAGCGACCGGCGATTCCGGAAAGCCAAAGGCGGCCGGCCGTGCCTGCTTCACCCAGCTAAGCAGCCTGCCTTTGCCAGACAGTTTCTGCATAGCCTTTTCCATCGAGTGACATGTCGGACAAATCGGGCGCGGCGGATGCCAGAGCAGATCGCAGGCCTCACATTTCTGCGCGACAAGCTCACCGCGCTCACAGGCATCCCAAAAAAAGGCCGTGTCAATGCGCTGGATCGGATCAGGACGCATATATCAAAGCCCCCATGGGTTTTCGGCAGCTTCCTGCCCATCAACTGGCGGATGGCAAAGGATAGCATGCTCCGCCGCCATACCCGCGATATCTTCGTCGCTATAACCAAGCTCGCCCAGTAAGGCCGCGCTGTTATCTCCCACAATCAAAGGCGGAGATTTTGCCCCCACCGGATTTTCCGAAAGCTGATAGCTGGTTCCAATCTGTTCAAGCTTGCCAACCTCTGGATAATCATATGCAACTGTCCAGCCGCGATCCCGAAGCGAGGCATCATCGAACAGTCCGCGAGAGACCTCTCCATCAGAAAGCGAAGCGGGAACGCCGGCAGACGCCAATTTTGCGAGCCAGTTTGATGCAGAACCACTATTGAAATCACGCGCCTTGGCAACCTCGTCAAACGCTGCCTTATGCGCATCGCTAATCGCCGCGACCTGAATCCATTTGTCGTCACTACAACGATAGAGGCGGTAATAGTCTGAATAGCCGGTTTGATCGGCATCCAAGCGTGGGCGATCGACGGCGCTTCCATCTGGTTTTGCCACGCCATAGCTGGTGTTGAGCAAGGCTGCATTTACAATCGATGTATCGACAAACTGGCCCTTGCCGGTTTTTTCGCGCTCCATGAGCGCCTGACAAATGGCGGCAGCGGAAAGGAAGCCATTACCAGTGTCACCAAGCGATGTGAGCGACCAAACCGGATGCCCCTCGCCTGTATGCAAAGCGCCATCTTCATGCTGAATACCCGCGAGACACGCACCGGTCTGGTCATTGCCGGGCAGGTTTTTGCGCGGCCCATCTTCAAAGCCGCGAGAATGGCAATAGATCAGACGCGGAAATTCTTCTTTCAGGCTGGCATAGTCCATCCCCATACGTTCAACCGCCGGATAACGCATGTTGTGCTGAACCACATCGCAGGTCGCGATCAGTTTCTTCAGGACCTCAAGCCCCTTGGGGTGCTTCAGCATCAGGGAGATAGAACGTTTCCCGCGATTTGCCATTCCGGCAATATGCGTGCGATGCCAATAGGCGTCCCAAAGCGTGTTCACTTTGATTACCTCTGCTCCCATATCGGACAGCAGTTGGCAACCAAACGGACCAGCAATGGCAAGACCCAGATCAAGCACGCGCACGCCATCAAGCGGGCCTTTGCTTTTGGTTTCCGCGGGAGCCGCAGATGCCGCGGGGTCTGGCAAGCTGCTGGCATAAGCCTTCACCGCATCGGTATCCGCGCCTGTCAATCGGGTCGGTCCCTGAATTGTGCCTTGGCTATTTTCCATCCGGTATGTGATGCCGACCTGATTGATCGGGCCAAGCTCTGGATCATCAACGGTCGCAACGCATTTATCGTCGATCAATAACGGATCTGTCAGAGAATCTTCAAGTGACCGGCATTCCTGTATGGTCATGTTGCCATCGGTTGCCGCCGCAACCCAATCGGCTGCCGGAAACTTCTTCACGGCGTCAGCAAGAATGGGCTGATAATGCGCCATCACCAGCAATTCTTCGGGGCCAATGCCAAATCGATCGGGATCATTTTGCACGGTCAAATCTGGAGACGCATTTATTGTATCGCCTTTGGACGCCTCCAGAATGAAGCGCGGATTTGGAACCCAGTTATGTATCCATTTGCCATCGCTGCACTGGAAATGCCCTTTGGGGCTGGCCGCACCCATGATCCAGGTATTAAACCCTTGGGCATCCGGATTATCCGCCCGCTGCCACACCCCGCTGCCGCATACTAGTGCCCCTTGATAAAGCGAGGTTGAAACCCTTTGGCCGCGCCCTGATTTTTCGCGCGCATATAGCGCCGCAGATATGCCGGAAATGGCGGAGAAAAACGCGCCGAGACTCGGCCACGGAGACGCAACAAATAATGGTCCTTCCCTGTTGGCTCCCTGGACCCAATCAGGGTCAATTTCTACAGCTTCGCCAAACGGATCTTCACGGCCCGCCATGTGATATAGCGAACCTTCGGGCCAGCCGCGTTGCTCATATTGCAGGCCGGTTTTTGCCGCTACAAGCGCGTCATATCCTGGCTCATCCCGCCATACACCTTCTTCGCCATATCCCGTGATTGAGCAATAGATCAGCTTTGGATTAATAGCCGATAGCGTCTCGAAATCGATGCCCAGCCGCGTTGTCACATCGGGAGAGAAACTTTCGACCAGAATATCCGCATCGGCGGCGAGTTTCAGGAATAGAGCCTTGTCGCCTTCATCCTTCAAATCGATGATCGCATTTTTCTTGCCGCGGTGCCAAACTTTATAACCCAGCAACCCGGCAAAAGGATCGCCCTGTGGCCGCTCAACACGGGTTACATCCGCTCCGTGATCAGCGAGCAACATGCCGGTCATTGGTCCGGCGATACCCCAGCTCAAATCCAGAACCTTTAATCCGTCCAAAACACCAGCCATAACCAATCCCTCAATTGCCCAAAAATCTGTTCGCCTTGCCTTCTTCAAAAAAGCGCATTAGGACTTTCCGAACGTTGTTCTGAAATACAATAAACCGGATCATAGTCAACATGATTCAGCCGCGCTTAAAGGAAGTTTAATGCCCCAAATTAAAGTGATTGACCAGAATGGCGAAGCACATGAGTTATCTGCCTCGACGGGAAGCACGTTGATGGAGCCATTGCGCGATGCTGACATGGTTGAAGCAACCTGCGGTGGTGCTGCATCATGCGGGACATGCCACATCTACGTGCACGATGATTGGCGCGGCAAAACGGGCGAGCGGACGGAAGATGAAGGCTATATGCTGGAAGCGCTTGAAGAGCTTGTCGAAATTAACGACGCATCCCGCCTCGCCTGCCAAATCAATCTTACCGACGATCATGACGGCTTGGCATTGAAAATAGCGCCGCAAATATGAAGCCTGCGACTCTTTCCGCCAAGATAGATGCTGCTGATGGTTCCAAACTGCATTTGCGGGCCAATCATTTTGCGCCGAAATCAAAACCTTCTGGCAAACTTCTTTTTTGCCTTCCCGGCGGCGGTGCTTCTTGTGGCTATTTTGATCTCGGGACAGCGGGCGGTTTAGACCTTAGCTTTGCTTCACGCATGACCGATCTGGGCCATCATGTGATTACGATGGATCATGTCGGCACGGGCACCAACCCCCTGCCCCCATCGCATCCATTTTTGAAACCCCGGCAAGCAAGCGACTATCTGGCAGCGGCTTTGGACGTAATGCTGATGGAGAACGGATTGGAGCAACTAGACCGAATTGGCATTGGGCATTCGATGGGCGGAATGATCACAACGCTCATACAGGCGCGGCACGATGCTTTTTCGGGCATTGCGCTTTTAGGTTCCAGCGCGCGCGGCCTCGACTGGGGCACGACTGAAGAAGAAAAGACATATCAAGACCGCCCTGATGAATTAGAGCGCGACCTAGAAAAACTAGTGCTCGCACGTTACGGGACCGCCTTCACCGAAATCCCGGGCGGTCCAAGCGGCAAGTCCATTACATTTGGCGGCTTTAACGAGGCCGCGACCCAGTTGCTGCGCGACAATATGACGGAGTTATATGCTGCTGGCGGAACAACCAGCATGATCCGCGGAAGTTTCTCTGCGGAAGTTGCAGCAATCGACGTGCCGATCTTCTTCGCCTTTGGCGACCATGATATTGGCGCACCGCCCGAAGAGGTCCCACAAGATTATACCGGGTCATCTGACATTGAATTTCATATTTTAGAGGAATGCGGACATAACAGTTTCGCTTTTCCAGTGATCGAAGAGCTTTGCCAGAAGCTGCACCAATGGACCCGAAAAACTAGCGGTTAAGTTTTTCCTGCGCATCGCGGATACGGAAGTTCAGCCAGTAAATCTCGTAGCTGTTTTTGTCGCCATCCTTGGCCCGTTTCAACAATATTTCGAGCGCGTCTTTGCGGACGGTCAAAGCGTCCTTATCCAGCTCATTTTCGCCAAGCACTATATCGATCAAATGCAGCGCCTGAAGAGGCTTATCAGCTTTCACATGCGCCGCCGCTTTTCGGATAATCGCGTCGCTACCCGCAAGCTCCAGCAGATCGCCATAAACGGAGCTTACCGGAATATGGTACAATTCGGTCGTCTTATCGAAATGGAACCATGTCGCATAATATTCCCAGATTGATTTCACTGCCCAAGATATCTTCCCATGCTCCTGCGTCATAGCCAGTTCGGCGGGTAGTTTTATCTCGACCATCAACTGCTCAAGCGTCTTGCCGTCATTCATACCCTTCACTGTCGCATCATGAACGAAACGAGTGGCATCGCGCATTTTCTTCAGGCCAGCCATTATCTTGACCGGACTTTTGATCGGGTCCTTGTGACTCGGCACAATCATGTCGGGTTCCAGCGCGATGATCTTTTCCAACGAGTTCGCATATTCAACCGGTTTCCTGATTTTCTCGCCGCGCATCGTGAAGATATTCGGGAATTGCGGGAAGAGCGGCCCGAAGAAATCACCGCTAAACAGAATTTTCTTCTCTGGTAGCCAAAGCACAAGATTGTCGGCGCCTTCTGCACCCGGAAGAGCGAGCAATTCAAACTTTACGCCGCCTTGTTCAAACCAATAAGGCTGACGATTGGCGACCGTTTTGGTTGGCGCTATCCCGCCATAGGCAAGTAGTGAATTTGTTGGCGGCTCTTCAGGCATGAAGGGGAAAAGCGTGCGGTTGCGGTTCCAGAAATAGCCCTGCAATTCCGTCAGATAGCGCTGCTCCTCACCAAATTCGGCATGCGCAACAATCTCTACTCCCTCGCGCTGCCAAAGCTTCACGCCGCCGCCATGATCGGCATGGGAATGGCTTACAATGATGTGCGAAAGATTGATTTCACCGACCGCTTCTTCGAGCGCCTTATATTGTTTGGCGGCCTGCGTAGAGAGGCCGGTATCGAACAGTACTTGCCCTGCGCTGGTATTGATCAAATGCGTATTGGCAACGCCCGTTGCCTGATAGATGCCATCACTGATCTTGCGCGCACGAATGGGCGTATTGATAAATTCGGCAGCAACGCTGTTTCCATCGCTCGCGGCATCGGCCATTTTGTCGGTTGCAAAATCGCCGACCTTATCAAGCGCTTCTATTTTGGCGGCCTGACGTGCGTCTTCGGAGAAATAGAATATCCCGCCAATGATGGCGGCGGCAGCGACCAACGTGATCGCGCCCCATTTCAAAAAACGCTTCATTGGCCTTTCAATTCACGCATTCGCGCCGAAGTAACAGGTTTGTCGCTTTCATAATATTCCTTCAGAGCAATACCGACATCGGCGACCGATTGCTGCATTTTTGACCGTGCAAGTTTGAACATCAACTTTCCTAACAAACCGCGCGGTTTGACGATCATTGCCGGTTTGAACAGCGTCGCACCTTCAGCATCCTCAATCGCATAGCGGAAATACATTTCGTTAAAGATCGGCATGGCGCGATCATCCCCGCGATGCAGGCGCAGGACGAACCCGTCACCTTCTGTCCATTCATGCACCGTTTCATCTAGAAGCAGCTTGCCGCCATTCGCATGCACTACCCTGCTCGCGCCGACACCTTCCAATTGCTGGGTATGCATAACCGTACGGACCACGCCCGGGACATAGTTATGCGCCTGTGTCAGGTCGCGCATCTTTTCCCACACTTGCTGTTTGGGCAGATTGATCAAAATGGAATAGCTGACTTCGTTCATAGTTCCCCCCGGCTGGCTTCATCGCAGCTTACAAAAGCGCCCAAAGCACTTTATGAATTGCGTTCGGAAAGTGATAGTGCAAAACTATCTTTCCATCAACGCAGACATCGAGGAGCCGCATAATGACCAATGATAGCTTGTTTCCAAAAGGAGCCGTGATGGTGTTTGGCGCCACCGGAGGCATCGGAAAGGTTGTCGCAAGGGAATTTGCGAAATCGGGAACGGATGTTGCCATCATGTGGCGATCCAAAGAAGATGATGCGCAGGCGCTCGCGCAGGAAATAGAAGCTGCTGGCCAGAGGGCCACGACCCATCAATGTGATGTGACCGAGCCTGACAATCTACGTGTAGCAATCGATGCCGCAATTGACGCGCATGGCCGCATCCACACAATGGTATGGGGAGCAGGTCCGCTGGTGGACCAAGTGCTGATATCAGAAACCTCGCGCGAGCAATTTCACAATGCCGTGAATGTCGAGGTGCATGGCTTTTTCGATTCCACCAATGCGCTCATAGCGCATATGAAGGAGAATGGCGGCGGTTCTTTTGTACATTTGGGTTCTGCAGGTGATTTACGTTTCCCCGAAAGAGACATGCTATCTGTCGCGCCAAAGGCCGCCAACGAAAGCCTTGTTCGCGGCATCGCGCGAGAAGAGGGCCGCCATAACATACGCGCAAATTCAGTACTGGTAGGCGTGATTGAGGCGGGCATGTTTTTGGAGCTGACCAAGCAAGGCGTGTTTGACGAACATTGGGTGGAGGAAGTCCAGAAGGGGCTGGCACTGAAGCGGTGGGGCCAGCCGGAGGAAATCGCGAATGCCGCGATTTTCCTTGCGTCAAACAAAGCCGCTTACGTGACCGGACAGCAAATCGCGGTTGCGGGCGGTTACGGGATTTGAGGCCGCGTTTGCCGGGCCTATCCGACAACTAATTCAAACAAAGAAAAGGGCGAGCACTCCCCCAAGTGCCCGCCCTCTCCTGTGACGAAAAGTTAAATAGTCGTCAGAATTTTACGCTCGCGGTGACGCCGTAAGTCGCTGGCTGGCCAAATACTTGCGTACGCGCTGCGAACGTTTCGAACGGCAAAGATTCGATAGTATATTCATCATCCAGGATATTCTGGCCCCAGACAGAGAAACTAAACTCGGTGCCGCTAGACGTTTCCCAATCAATGCCGATACGGCCATTGACGAGATCCTGATTGCTCAAGCGAAGCGCGTCTGCCGGAACTGCAAGAACGCTATCTTTATGGGCGTAATTGATGTTCGCAAATAGCCCGATGTTATCACTCAACTGCCCATTATAGCTTGCACCGACAACGAAGCTGTTTTTCGGTGTGCCCTGCAGTTCATCGCGAATAGCTACGCCGCCATTGATAAGATCAGGCACATCGCCAGCATCGCCATCAATCCAGCTATATGTCGCATTCAGGGTAATTTCGTCGGTGACCGATAGAAGGGCGTCAAATTCAAAGCCCCAAATCTCCTCATCCGTGTTCACCACAACCCGCTGGGTAGCAACAAGCGCATTGGTTGCTGCCGTGGTTTGCTGATCATTAAAGTCATAGAAGAAACCAGCCGCATTAAAACGCAAACGATTGTCGAACAAATCGGCCTTTATACCAGCTTCATAGGACGTGATATTTTCGCGGCCAAAGATGAAATCGGGTCCGAAAGTTTGGCCCACTGTCCGCGGCGCGATTGCCGACTGGTTAAACCCGCCCGCGCGATATGACTGTTTGTAACTTGCATAAAGCATGACATCATCAGTCGCATCAAATTCCAACACAAGCGATGGATTTAGAACGTCAAAGTCAATCGATCCGATATTTGGATCGATGGTCTGCCCCAACAAATCAACATTGTCGAAAAAGAATGGTGATATTGGTTGGCCAAGACCATCCTTGCTTTCATCCGAATAGCGCAAACCGCCTGTAATACGGAATTGATCGCTAACGTGCCATGTTAGTTCGCCGTAAATTGCAAATGCAGTTGTGTCGATGCGCAGCGGCGCAGCACCAGTGTTGCGAGCGTTGCGCAGAGCATTTTGTAGCCCCAACACCGACGGAGATTGTGGTGAGAGAAACTGTACGGGAGTAAGCGCTACGCCAAACGCGCTAGGCAAAGCCCCCAAATTCAACAATAACGAGCTGAAATCGTTTGGATTGCGTTTCTGGTTGGCATTGTTCCCGGTCTTTTCATTAAAATAGAAAAGCCCGGTGGTATACTCAAGTTTGCCATCTGCAAACTCACCATTAAATGTCGCTTCAACGCTATATTGCTCATGGCCGTCCAACTGATTTGCCCCTCCCGAAGGAGATACAAACAAACCTGTCTGCGGACCAGGAGCCGCCATTGGCGTGAAGAACCCGCCAAGACCAGCACGAGCTGGCACCCCGATCGCATTCAGATTTCCCAACGCAGCAGTAAATGCTCCGTTTACGGAGAGCCCGACGTTAGGGATGGGTGCATTTACAATGCCATTCAGAATGAACGGGTTTGCATCGGGAAGCAAAGCAACAAACGCGTTGGCATCGGCCTGACGATAAGCAGCTATAACTTTTAACCTATGGTCTTCCGCAAAATCCCATTCAAGGCTCGAAGTAAAGCCCAACGTTTCCAGACTGCCTCGTTCAATCGCAAATGGAGTGGTCACAGTATTTTGACGACCAGCGCGCGTGGTTACAGCAGCCCCGAAAAACGGCGGCGCTGCATTTGGATTAACAAATCCAGGCACCGCTTGATAGTAGAGCGGCTCATTTTCCGACTTGTTATAGTCGAACGCAGCATCAAACCGCAGATCAGGTGTTAAGTTCGCGCCCGCTGCGACGCGGAATGAATATCTCTCACCTCCGCCAAAATTTGTGCCAGGGCCAGCATTTTTCACCCAACCATCTTCTTTGGAATAAGCACCGGAAACACGAATACCGCCATCTTCGCTGACAGGAATATTGATCGCGCCTTTGAGGCCGATCTCGTTAAACCGTCCATAGGTTGCCTTGACTTCACCAAACCAGCCGTCACCGCTGGGGCGTTTTGAAATCAGATTTACAGCACCGGCTACAGCGTTCCGCCCATATAGTGTGCCCTGCGGGCCCTTCACGATTTCAATCCGTTCCAGATCCGGCGAGTCAAACGCAAGCCCCTGACTCTTACCGGAATAGACGCCATCGATATAAATCGCGACGCGGCTATCCTGACCAACCTGCGGATCGAATGTACCGATACCGCGAATATTGAGCCTGACACCGTTATTGTCGGCAGGATTAGGTGTTATATAAAGACCAGGCGTTAGCGTGCCAAGGTCTTCGACACCGCTGATACGGCCCGATTCCAAGGCCTCAGAATCGAATGCCGTGATACTGATCGGAACATCTTGCAGATTTTGGGACCTTTTTTGCGCTGTCACAACGATAACATTGTTGCCGCCTTCCTCTTCTTCCTCAGCCTGCGGCGCATTGTTTTGCGCATCCTGAGCAATTGCCGGCATCGACAAAGCCAACGCCGATGTGGCAGTGGTAAAAGCAGCAAAGCGTGCTGTTCGTTTGAATGACATTATGGTTTCTCCCCTGTCCCTTAATTCAAAAAAAGTAGCTCTCTCTTGGATAGCAAGCTATCAAAAGTCGTTGGTGCGAACAACGGCCTTTCGTAAAAAGGCCGCGAAAAAAGACGAATTACCGCCGATACTTGCCA
>CAKZNA010000069.1 GCA_937129355.1 uncultured Sphingomonadales bacterium
GATGGTTGCGGAGAAGCTGTTCATATAGGCACGGTGCCAATAGCCATCGTCCACCGCTTCTTTATCGCCAACATAGTAGGCCGACTTCCCGCCTTGAAACTGCAGAGAAAATTCGGTCATCTCGCGGATCAATTCGGTGCGCGCCAGCTTGTTCATCAACGCCAGCCCCATCGGCTTGTCGCGCATAAGTTCCGGCATCCGGCGGCGTTGGTTGTTCAAATTCAGCGCCTGAATATCGATCATATACTCGACCAGCTTGTCGCGCATCACTGGATCATCCAGAACCGGCTTGCCGCCGCGCTTTGACGTTTTGGCAAGTTCGACAATGCTCATCACATCCAGCTCTTTGACGAAATATCCGCCCGCTGGCATCACTTTTGCACCGCGCTCATATTCCAGCGTCTTCATCGCCATTGACCAGCCTTGGCCCTCTTCGCCAACGATGCTGGTCGCGGGGATGCGGGCATTGTCAAAGAAACATTGCACAAAGCCATATTCGCCAGTCAGTTTTTTAAGCCGCCGTGTTTCCACGCCCGGTATTTTCATCGGCGCAAGGAAGAATGAAAGCCCCGCATATTTGCTCTGGTCTTCCTCGTTGCTGGTGCGCGCCAGAAGGATCATATAATCGGCACGGTCGCCGAGCGAGGTCCAGATTTTCGATCCGTTGATGACATATTCATCACCGTCACGCACCGCCTTGCACTGCGCACTGCCGAGGTCGCTGCCATGCTCTGGCTCGCTAAATCCCTGACACCAGATATGTTCAGCCGACAGCATGGGTTTGATGAAACGGCGTTTGTCTTCCTCGCGACCTACGTCGAGAAGCAACGGCCCTGCCCAACCGTTACCAATAGCGTTGAGCATAATCGGGCCGTCATGTTTTTTCATGATCCGCGTGGCGATGCGCTGGAAGGCCATTGACTGTCCGCCGCCGCCATATTCTTCGGGCCAGCACATGCCGAAATAGCCCGCCTCATAAACCTTGCGCTGCCATTCGCGCAGGAAATCAAACTGCTGGTCGGTGGACACTTCCATGAAGGTCAGCGGCAACATGAAGCCAGGGTCGGCCACAGTATTTTCGGCAAACCACGCGTCGCAGTCGGCTTCAAATTCCTTAAGTTCTTGCTCGCTCGGCTTTGTCGCTGTTACGCTCATAATAAGATGATTCCTCTCGCGCATTTAACTGCGCGATTAAATCACCGAATGCAAGCCTTTCGCCTAGAATATTTTTGTGCTCAGCCCTTGTCCGCAATCGCATGCACCACATAGCGTTTGGTGCCGCCACGCACGCTGCCAAAAGGATAGCAGGTGGATAGCGCGAGCGCATTTTCCGGCAGGTCTTCGGGAATCGTAAACTCGTCGGCTTCGACAACTTCCATATGCGTCACGCGATAGGCGCGCGCTTTCCCGTCTTCGCCTGATGCCCTGATGGTATCCCCAACGCGCACATCCTTCAGAAAGGCGAAATGCGTATCGCGGTGCGCCGCTATCACGCTGGTGCCCGCCTCGCCGATTTTCGCGCTGCCGCCCATTAACGTCGGTCCAGCGCGCATCGCTTCATAGGAACCTGCGGAGAGGATAATCGCCGATTGTTTGAGGCGCGGATGGCTGATCTTGCCAACCGTGGTCATATCGGCCCAGGCCCATGGTTTGTGCTTCACCTGCGTTTCGACGCTGCGATCATAAGCGCGTTCGAGCAGCAATTGTTTGAGGCTAGCTTCCAGCGGAATTGCGGCGCTCGATGCGGTGGTGGCAATCCCAAAGCCGCAAAGTGCGATGCAAGCGGTATATGCCAAACGGCGGCGGATGGTGTTCCTACGGGTATGTGTCATTTCAAATATCCTTTGTAATTTTATGTCTGCGGCGAAGGGTGATCAGGCCGAATGCGCCGATCAGGAAGGCGAGCAATCCGCCCAGCAGGCCGCCCATATAATTGGTAGCCGTCTGCGGCAGTTTGAATTTCTTGGTTGCCTGCCGGTTTGCAAGCGTCACCTCGTTGGCCAAAGACGCCTGTGCCGTTTCTCCGCCAAACAGATGGTCGAAATCCCATCCCTTGGGCAGATTGATCGGCAGGTCTTCTACGCGCAAAGGCGTTCCTTTGGGCCGTGAAGGCGTTTCATCGACCGCGACTAGGCTGGTCATGCTGGTAACGATGTGGAAATCCAAACCAAGCTGTGTGATCTGCTTGTCGGCCTCTTTATCGTCAATTTTATCCAGAATGCGGTCCGCCTCAATATCGTCAATCCGGCGGCGCGCCCATAATTTTGCAACCGATGGGCTGGCAATTGCATCGACCAGATCAAGCGATTGTTTCCAGCGTTTCTTGCCAATCAATCCGCTAACAGTGACTTTACCCACCATGCTGTCAGATACACCAAGCAGCACCAGCGGTTCACCTGCATATAGATCGGGCAACCTTTTCGGGGTCAGGTCAAACCCATTGCCCGTTACGCTGACCTGCAAATCCTGGACGCTCGGGCGGCTGAGCATGTCGAGCAGCTTGGCCATGCGAACGGTAACTTCTTTGGTGTCAGCGATATTGGTGTAAATGCCGCGGCCATTCGTCGCCATGCGGTTCATCAGATAATTATTGGGTGCGCTGCCGATACCCACGGTAAAGACGCGGCTGTTACCTGCATCGCCGCCGATGGCCTCCAGCATTTCGTCTTCGTTGGAAATATTGCCGTCGGTCAGGAAGATAACCTGCCGCACCACTTTGCTGCGGTCGGTAACCTGATGGTCAACCAAAGCCGCCTTCAGTGCAGGCAACATTTCGGTTCCGCCGTCGGCTTCGAGGGCGTTGGTGAAGGTCTTGGCCGCTTCTATATTCTCCGGCGTCGCGGCAATGCTGGTATCGAAGACAAGCTCCATCGTATCGTCAAAGCGGATGATGTTGAAATGGTCGCGCGGACGAAGCGTGCCCAGCGCGTGGATCAGGCTGGCTTTCGCCTCAACCATGGATTCACCGCTCATCGATCCTGAGTTATCGATTACAAAGACCATCTCGCGCGGCGGAATATAGCTTTTCTCATCTTGCACCGGCGGCGTGATCGACGCCATGATATAATGTTTGTCCTGAACTTGTTCTTTGTAGAGGCTGAGCACCGGATTGGCGGAGGCCGAACGCCAGCTTAGTTCGAAATCGCGGTCTTGCGGCACGGTGCCTTTGGCCAAGCTAATCGCGCGGCGTTTGCCTTTCCCGTCAATATATACCTTGTGATAGGCGCTATCGATATTGGCGGGTTTGAAACCGGGCGCGAGGTCGACATTGATCGACACTGGGTTGATCTTGCCATCTTTGGGGCTGGCAATCGGCGCGGCGGTGACGGTCTTCGCATCATCGAGCGCCGCCTTGTCGGTAATGCTATGCGGTGGCACATAACGCGGCCCGACAACCAGAGGCAGGCGCATAGAGAAGATGCCGTCCAGCTGCTTCAATGGCATCTGATATTCGATCACGACCATTACGGTTTCACCCGGGCCGATATTGGCAACCGAATTGGTGAACATATTGGGACGTTGCTGTTCGACAAGTCCCGCCTTCTTGCCTTGCGCTTTGGCGGTCTCGTAGATCTCGCGCGCTTCCTCGCGTTTTTTGATCTTGCCAATGATCACGCGGTTACCAACTGTCATTTTCAAACTGTCGACAGCTGCGCCTTCAGAAAGTGGATACAGGTAAGTTCCCTCAACCCAATCCTGTGAGCGGTTACGAAATACCTGTGTCACCCGAACGCGGGCAATATTGCCGCTGACCGTCACATCCATATCGGTGCCAAGCTGTATGGCAGGCGGTAACTTCTCTCCGCCCTTTGTGCGCATCACCAATGTGCCGGATTGCGGGCCTTTTTTCTCCGATGTTGCAGCCGCATCTTTGGAAAAAGCAGGCGTGGCCGTTCCAACGAGAAGAGCCACGCCTGCAGGTAGCGCCAGGAGCATACTGGCAGCGGGTAGAAAGCAGCGGGTCGCTGCTGCTTTCGGGGTAGAAATCGACAATGAACTGGACATCTCTGCCTCCTCTGTTACACATTTCATCGCTATTAATACTCGTTTCGTCGTGCGGTGATACGAGCAAGATTGGTCTTTATCCGCCGGAAACCGCCTATTGATGCGGGTTTGTGCGGAATGCTTGACGGCTTGTGCGGATTTGTGCAGAGAAGTGCGTATAAAGGCAGGGTTTGGGAGGGAGCATATGGCTGAAACTGATGCAGAAAATATCGCCATGCGCGTGCGCGAGGAAATTGCCCGCCGCCGCCTGTCACGCCAGCAGCTTGCCGATGAAGCGAAGATCAGCCTCTCGACGCTGGAAAAGGCACTGGCCGGAAAGCGCCCCTTCACGCTGGCCACCATCATCCGCATTGAGGAAGCACTGAAATGCTCGCTGCGCGCACCTGAAGATGAATTTTCCGGCAGCGGCGAACTCGCGCCTTTCTATCTCGGCTCCTATTCCTACACAGGCATCAAGTGGATCGAGGGCCAGTATCTAACCATCCGCCCAAGCTTCAGCGATGCCGATGAACTATTCGCCTATCTGACCGATATTCGCTGGAATGCAGAGGCAAGCTATCTGGAATTTTCGGAAAGCAAACGCACCGATGCCAATTTTCAGCAATCGGGCCGCGTGTCGATGCCCAATCTTTCGGGCCATATCTATCTCGTCACCAATGATAACGGCCAATACCGGATTATGGTGCTGGGCCGGCCAACCATCGACGGCACCATGCTCGGCATATTGACGACATTGCAGGTCGGGCAAGGGACGCAGCTTGTGCCCGTTTCCTGTCCTATCGCGCTTGTGCCATTTGATCAGATGAGTGATCCGGTCATCGGCCAGATCGCGCCGTCAGCAGAACAACATGCCGATTATCGCGCGCTGATCGATAGCGCGACTGGCAAAGACTATGCTCGCTTTTTCACGTAATGCCGATTAGCTTCGCTTGAACGGAGTCATCTCGCCCAGAAACTCCATATCGCGTTCGACCGCCTCGGTTTCGCGCTCCAGAAAATCGGCAATCGCCTCGCGGAATCCGGGATCGGTAATATAATGTGCCGAGTAAGTCGGCACCGGCACATAGCCGCGCGCCAGCTTATGCTCGCCCTGCGCGCCTGCCTCCACCCGCGAAAGCCCGTGCGTGATCGCAAAGTCAATTGCTTGATAATAGCAAAGCTCGAAATGCAGGAAGGGTATGTCGCGGTTGCAGCCCCAATAGCGGCCATAAAGGCAGTCGGGGGCAGCAATATTGAGAGCCCCCGCCACCGGCTCGCCATCCTGCATCGCCAAAAATAGCACGGGCATATCTCCA
>CAKZNA010000070.1 GCA_937129355.1 uncultured Sphingomonadales bacterium
GCCGACCGCGCACCATGGGGCGTTATCATGATGTTCGGCGGCGGACTTGCGTTGGCGGCGGGCATTACGGCCTCCGGCCTTGCCGGATGGTTGGGTGAAGCGATGCGCCCGCTAGCGACAGTTCATCCACTAATCATCGCCGCTGCTGTTGTTGCGCTGGTGATCGTCATCACCGAATTTGCCAGCAATGTCGCCACGGCCACGGGCGTTATTCCGGTTATCGCAGGATTGGTCGCGGCAACAGGGGCCGATCCATGGTTCCTGGCCATGGCTGCATCGATGGCGGCGAGTTGGGGCTTTATGCTTCCATCGGGAACAGGCCCCAACGCAATTGCATGGTCGACGGGTCATATAGCGCTTCCCAAGATGCTAAAGTCGGGCTTCTTGCTCGATCTTGCGGGCATTCCCATCATGATCGCCGCTTGCTGGTTCATCGCATCGCTATTTTGATGCGGTTCGAGGGTGTAATTTAGTTTCAATTGTAACGAATAATGTTATAGGGCCTCTTGAGATTCTACAGGAGCCCCGCGCATGACTGACGACAGCAAAACACCCGGCCGCAAACCCAAGGCGGCGACAGATATGATTGGCAACCACAAGCTGAAGCCTTCCACCATGATGATGGGTCATGGCTATGACCCGATGCTTTCCGAAGGTTCGCTTAAACCGCCGATTTTTCAGACATCTACTTTTGCCTTTGAAAATGCCGCGGCGGGTAAGCGCTTCTTTGAAGGCGTTACCGGTCAACGCCCCGGCGGCGCAGAAGGCCTTGTCTATTCCCGTTTTAATGGTCCCAATCAAGAAATATTGGAAGACCGCCTAGGTGTTTGGGATGGCGCGGAAGACGCGCTTGTCTTCTCCAGCGGTATGACCGCGATCTGCGTGTTGATGCTAGCCTGCTGCGCGGCGGGCGACGTTATCGTGCATAGCGGACCGCTATATGCCGCGAGCGAAGGCTTTGTGGCAAAAGCGCTCAGCAAATTCGGTGTGACCTATATCGACTTTCCGGCCGGTGCATCGCGCGCGGAACTTGACGGCATTTTGGGACGCGCAAAGACGCAGGCCGCAGAAAATGGCGGGAAGGTCGCAATGATCTATCTGGAGAGTCCGGCGAACCCGACCAATGCGTTGGTTGATGTCGAAGCTGTAAAAGCTTCGCGCGACGAAATTCTTGATGCGAATGACACGCCAATTGCGATCGATAATACATTCCTTGGCCCGCTCTGGTCTCGTCCGCTCGACCATGGTGCAGACATTGTCGTCTACAGCCTGACCAAATATGCTGGCGGCCATAGTGATCTGGTCGCGGGCAGTATTGCTGGCGCGAAAAAATGGATGGACCCGGTTCGCGCGCTGCGCAACACGATGGGCGGGATTTGCGACCCGAATACCGCATGGATGCTGCTACGTTCGCTGGAAACACTGGAACTGCGCATGAGCCGTGCTGGCGAGAATGCAGAAAAAGTCTGCGCCTATCTTAAAACCCACCCGAAGGTTGACGGTCTTGGCTATCTAGGCATGATAGAAGACGCATCGCAGCAAGACATTTACGACCGGCATTATAGCGGAGCCGGCTCTACATTCTCTGTCTTCATAAAAGGCGGCGAAGCAGAGGCATTCCGGTTTCTCGACAACCTCAAAATCGCCAAACTTGCCGTCAGTTTAGGCGGCACCGAAACTTTGGCGAGCCTTCCTGCCGCGATGACGCATTTGTCAGTTCCACCGGAACGCAAGGAAATGCTGGGCATCACCGACAATCTGGTGCGTATTTCAATTGGCATCGAAGACCCTGACGATTTGATTGCCGATTTTGAGCAAGCGCTCGCTCAGGTTTAATTTATACGTTGAAGCGCAACCGCAAATTCTGACGATCTAACGCCAATCAATAACTTGCCATCCCTTCTCCGCCGCCAATTCGGCTAGCGGAGGGTGGGGGTTGGTTGCAAAAGCTTCGTCAGCAAAATCAAGCAATGGCGCGTCCGATACATGGTCCGAATAAGCGCGGATATGGCAATCGGCCCGCGATAATCCCTGCGCATCCATCCACGCCTTCACCTTGTCCAACTTCGCTTCATCATAGCAGTTCTGGCCATCGATACGCGCCAGTATATTCCCCGCTCCGTCGACTTTCAGGTCAGTCGCGATCACATCGTCAAACCCCAATCGCCCGGCGATTGGCTCCACATATAGCCGGTAGGAAGCCGTCGCCAGAACATGGCGGAAGCCGCCCGCCTTTTCTTTTCCAACAAGGTCCAGCAGCTGAGGATAGACGTTGCTACGCAATGTTGTTTCGGCATGGCTTTCAAGATGCCTCTGCAATTCTTGCTGATCCGCGCGCCCGCCAAGCATGAGGCGCTGCGAAAATTCTTTTAAACGGCTGCGATTCCACAGCTTTAGCGCGAATAAAACCACGCCAACTAACAGAAGCGGCGTCAGCAGCAATCGCCAGGGAGCGCGGTTTTTGGCCATATACAAAAGAAAACCATTATATGTCGCACCGCGCGTAACTGTCTTGTCCATATCATAGATCGCAATATGGGTTTTGGGATTGCTGTCATTATTTTGAGCCATCGCAACGCCCTTTAGCCGAAATTCGATTGTGACAACAACAAGCTTATGCTTGTTATTCTTCGGCTTCTGCGCCAGAAATATCGCAGCATGAGCGAGGCCGTCAATTTCGAGATAGATGAGACCGGGGAAGACGGCGTATCGCTGCGCTTCGCGGGCAATTTAATCATCACCGAAATTGGTGACATGGATAGCCGTCTTCGCAAATTGGATTATCCTGTTTCCAGTATCGACCTTTCGGGCGTAAGCCGCATCGACACTATTGGTGCGTGGATCATCGAGCGCACAGCGCGCGAACATCAAGCGCAGATACTGCACGCAAATGACGAGGCTGCGCGCCTACTGCAACGGGTGTCGGAACAGCAAGTTGAAAATATACCCAAGCTATTTAATCCGATCCCCATAAAGCGGATACTGCACGAAATCGGCGACGCAGTTGTTACGTCAACTCGAACGATGATCGCTTTCATGGGCTTCATTGGTCAGGTGGTGATAAGCTTCCTAACCATACTCATCCATCCCAGCCGCCTTCGCCTGAACGCGCTTGTTATGCGGTTTGAATTTGTTGGCCTGCGCGCGTTGGCCATTGTCGGGTTGATGAGCTTCCTGATTGGCATCGTCATTGCGCAGCAAGGCGCCGTCCAGCTCCGACAGTTTGGTGCGGAGGTGTTTACAATCAACCTGATCGGGCGCCTCACTTTTCGCGAGCTTGGTGTGCTTATGACGGCAATTATGGTCGCGGGCCGTTCGGGTTCCGCATTCGCTGCCCAAATTGGGACCATGAAGATAACCGAAGAAATCGATGCCATGCGCACCATCGGCGTTTCTCCGATCGAAGCTCTTGTATTGCCGCGAACGTTGGCAACTATCATGTGGATGCCTCTACTTGGCTTTTACGCATCTATCATGGCTATAATCGGAGGCGGGCTTCTTTGTTGGATCGTATTGGAAATACCGCCGGCCACCTATATCCAGCGCCTACGCGAAGTTACCCCGCTTACTGATTTTTACATCGGGCTTATCAAAGCGCCTGTCTTTGGTGCAATTATCGCGATGGCGGGCTGTTTCCAGGGCCTTCAGGTCAAGAATAATGCCGAAGAAGTTGGCTTAAAGACCACCGCCGCTGTGGTTCAGGCTATTTTCCTCGTTATTGTACTCGACGCCTTCTTTGCAGTCTTTTTCTCTGGCATTGGGTGGGACTGAATGACCAGCAACCAAAATGTCATAGAAGTTTCTGACTTGCGTAATGCATTCGGCGAACATGTCGTCCACGAACATTTGAATCTGAATGTCCGGCGCGGCGAAATTTTGGGAGTGGTTGGCGGTTCCGGTACCGGAAAATCGGTATTGATGCGATCAATCATCGGCCTGCAACAGCCCTCGGCAGGCGATATTCGCGTGTTGGACGAAAACTTGCTCGATGATGATACCCGCAATGATAATGAAGTCCGGCGGCGCTGGGGCGTGCTGTTTCAAGGCGGCGCGCTGTTCTCGACATTGACCGTTGCCGAAAATGTACAAGTGCCGCTTCGCGAATTCTATCCACATTTCGATCAAGAATTATTGGACGAAATCGCGATGACAAAAATCTTGTTGAGCGGACTGCCAGCCGACGCAGCGTGTAAATTCCCGTCCGAGCTTTCAGGCGGTATGAAGAAAAGAGCGGGTTTAGCGCGCGCGCTCGCGATGGACCCGGAGCTGCTTTTTCTGGATGAACCAACCGCCGGGCTTGACCCGATAGGTGCAGCAAAATTCGATGGCTTGACGCGAGAATTGCAGGAAACTCTGGGATTGACCGTGTTTTTGATTACCCATGACCTAGATACGCTCCATGCCATTTGCGACCGGGTCGCCGTTATCGCAGACAAAGAGATAATTGCGATCGGCAAAATCGAAGAATTGCTGAAGAGCAAACATCCATGGATCCACGAATATTTCTCCGGACCGCGCGGCCGCGCAGCAAATCAAGGATACGGATAATAGCAAATATGACGATTTCGGTTTTGGCATGGACAAAAGGCAATCAGGAAGGGCATAGAACGGGTTAATGGAAACCAAGTCCAACTATATTCTTGTGGGGGTGATTACCTTGGCGCTGCTCGCGGCGCTTGTCGGCTTTACCGTTTGGCTAGCGCGCTTTAACGATGGCGAGCAGAAGGAATATGATATTTTCTTCCAACAGGTTAACGGATTGGCAAAAGGAACCAGCGTCTCCTTTGCAGGTGTCCCGGTCGGTCAGATTGAAGAGATCAAGCTATGGGAGCCTGATCCCGAATATGTGCGGGTGCGCATAAAGGTGGATCAAACTATCCCCATCCTGCAAGGAACAGTCGCCACAGTTGCGGGCGTTGGCTTTACCGGCGTTTCTGAGATTCAACTTGATGGCGCGGTAAAGGGCGCGCCGCCGATAAGTTGTCCGGAAGAAAAACCCGAAGCAGCCTGTCCGGCAGGCGCGCCCATTATCCCGACCAAGCCGGGCGCTCTTGGCGAGCTTCTAAACAACGCGCCATTGCTACTTGAACGACTCTCGACCTTGACCGAACGCCTGACAAATCTGCTTTCTGACCAAAATCAGGAATCCATCGAAAAAACGCTGGCCAATGTTGAAAGCCTAACAAGCAACTTGGCACAAACATCGCCGCAGCTTGAAGGAGCGATAGCCGACGCGCGAACTTCAATTCAAAAAATTGGTGGCACAGCGGACAGTATCTCGGCGCTATCTGGTTCGGCGAACAACCTGCTGGACACGGACGGAAAAGCCGCCTTCGCGCAGATCGGAAAGACGCTTGAAAATGCCAATGCCAGCATAGCTCAGCTTGAAAAGACATTACAGGCTGCACAGCCCGGCGTGGACTCATTTTCAAACGATACATTGCCTCAGATCAACGCCTTGACGCGCGATCTGCGCGAGGCATCAAAATCCTTAAAAGGGATCACTGAGCGGCTGGATCAAGAGGGAGCAGGTAGCTTGTTAGGGGCGCCAGCGCTTCCGGATTACGAGCCCAAAAAGTGAGATATGGACAGAAGATGACCAACCTGATTCACGCTTCAAAACGGACCTTATTGGTCCTTGGATGTTCACTCTCACTCACTAGCTGCGTTAGTTTTGGCGGTGCAGAAGCGCCAGCCGCATTGTTAACACTGACCGCCGGCGCTAGCGTTTCAGATGGAACCATGCGAAGCGGCGAACGCAAAGATGCGTTGGTGGTATTGCTGCCCGAGACGCCTCGTAAATTGAACACGGCCCGCATTCCGGTACAAGTTAGCGATAGTAGTATTGCCTATTTGAAAGATGCCGTTTGGGCGGACAAGCCAGCCAAGCTGTGGCAGGAATTACTGGCAGAAACCATCGCGGCGCGAACAAACCGGCTCGTACTTAACAATGTAGACGCGGGCGGCAAAGAAAAGAGCCAGCTGTCGGGCGTGCTGATCGAATTCGGAGTTGACGCGGCCACGAGTGAAGCAGTTATTGTGTATGATGCGGTAAAGTTACGCGACAGCAAAACGGTAGAAAAGAAGCGCTTTGAAATACGCAAGCCAGTCGTCAGCGTAGAAGCCGCTACCGCGGGTGACGCATTAAATGACGCTGCGAACGAACTGGCTGCCGAAATTTCTGACTGGGTCAAATAGGCCTTCAGATAGCCGTTTGCGCAAAGCCTTCTGGGCTAGGCCAGTCTGGCGACGTTATTGATAACACCTTGAACAAGCTGCCCATCTCTTCGGAACTCGCCAACCGATTGCGCGCTGTCATTATTTCATCAGCTCTAGCAGGTGACGATTTTGCTAACGCTTCTGCACGCTGATTTAACCCCAAAGCTGTCAACCAATGGCCTTGCTCTGTTGGGCCAGAAACTCTCAAATCACGCAACTTTGCCAGATTCGAAATTTCCAGAAAGTTGACATGCGCGGATAGGTCCAGATTTCCCGGATTCTCGAATGGTTCAGCATATTCATGGGTCTTCACCGCTTGCAGAGTGCTACCAAGCCCCGGATGCGCATAGCCGTAATCGACAATCAACAATGCGCCGCCCTGGTTTGAAAGGCGAGCAGATAACTCATAGATCGCGTCGCTACTTTGCGGCGAGCTTTCAAAAATACTTTGCGCCGGCGCACCGCGCAAATCCATCGGTACCAGCTCATCAACGGCTTGCGATCCGGCAATGGCGATGAATTTATTACCGTGATCGCGCACCACGACTCGTTCCCGCCAACCAGCATCCGTCGCGACAAACTGCCTTACGGGCAAGGCATCAAAAAATTCATTGGCTAAAATAAATAGCGGCCCGTCTTCTGGCAATTGGGCTATCCGTTCATGGATTGTTGCCTCGGGAACCGCTTTCTGTTGCATCGCTTTCAATGCGTTGCTGGTTTCAACAAAATGGGCTGGCAGATTTAACTCAAACCGCCGCATAGCGCGCAAAGCGTCCGACGCCAACGTTCCTCGCCCCGGACCAAGCTCAACATATTTCACATTTTCCGGACGGTTTTGGCGCATCCAAATATCTGCAAACCAAAGGCCAATCAGCTCGCCGAACATCTGGCTGATTTCTGGCGCCGTTATGAAATCTCCATCGGCGCCAAATGGATCAGCTTTGTTATAATATTCTTCGTTGGCAGCGAGCATATATTCCGAAACCGAAATCGGCCCCGATGCGTCAATCTGCTTTGCCAATCGCAAAGCAAGTTGATTTTGTTCAGGCGACACTATCGCTTCCCATTACCGGCTCAACGCGCTGCCTGCGCTTTTTGGCAGTAAAGACAAGGAAGAGACCGATAAGGATCATGGGCATGGTCAAATATTGCCCCATGCTGAAACCTGTCTGGTCCGCCAGCCATTGCAAGTGGGAGTCCGGCTGGCGGAAAAATTCGATCGAGAAGCGCGAAAAGCCATAGATCAGCGCGGCACAACCAAACAGAAAACCAGGCTTATAGCGCGCATCGGTTTTCCAGAATAGCGGCCACAATATTGCCGCCATCAACAATCCTTCAAATGTCGCCTCATATAGCTGGCTCGGGTGCCGCGGCTCTGGCCCGCCATCAGGAAAAACCATGGCCCAAGGAACCGTCGTCACTTTGCCCCATAATTCTCCGTTCACGAAATTGGCCAATCGCACAAGGAATGTTCCAAATGGAACGCAAACGGCGATGTAATCGCATATGCGTAGATAAGATAGCTTGTGCTTTCGCGCGAATATCCACAATGCAAACAACACGCCAAGCGTGCCGCCATGCAAGGACATGCCGCCATTCCAGACTTTGAAAATTTCAATCGGCGTCAGGAAAATTTCTGGTTTGTAAAAGAGAATATATCCAAGCCGCCCGCCCAGAATAACGCCCAGCGTCATATAGAGTATCAGATCATCCGCATGCTCGCGCGACATAGGTGCACCAGGCTTCTTGATGAGCTTGGTCAAATACCAATAGCCGAGCAAAATCATCGCCAGATAGCTTAGCGAATACCAACGCAGCTGAAAAAAACCTAGATCAAGCGCGACAGGTCCCAAGCCTAGATCTGAATAATTCAAATAGCCGGTAGCCGCGGTAAAAACTTCAATCATCAAATCAAATTCCTGTTCATTTTGACATTCCTATAGAGCCAAATAGAAGAGGGACAAAGAGTAAAGGAGAGATTCGCAATGCCCACCGAACTGGATATGGCAATTAACGCCACGATATCGCGGCTTATGGCCGATAACGGCCCGCTTTCGGTGAAACATGTCGAGAAATTTGGCGTCCAATTGCCGATGATGGTGAACGCTCCGGAGAACCTAGCCGACTATTATACCTTCTTTTGTGCGCAGCATGCCGAGAAAGAATTTATCGTCGATGGCGATGTCCGCCTCACTTTTGGCGAATGCTATGCGGCGGCACGCGAAGTCACTGGCGGGCTGATCGAAGGGTATGGCCTTCAAAAAGGCGACCGGGTCGGCATCGCTGCACGTAACTCCGCCAATTGGATGATTGCAAATGTTGCGATTACCCTAGCAGGCGGTGTTGCCACCTTGCTCAATGGCTGGTGGAACGGCGCCGAACTTGCCGACGGTATAAATATGGTTGAGTGCCGTTATGTGCTGGCTGACGAACAACGCGCCGCGCGGCTTGACGATTGCGACATTGGCGATTGTGAGATCATATTGTTCAAGCATGATTGCGCGCCATCCGAAGGCCTCGCTGCGCTGACATCCAAAGGCGGCGATAGCGAAACACCGCTGCCGAAGATGGACCCGCTCGACAACGCCACTATCCTGTATACCTCTGGTTCTACCGGGCAGTCGAAGGGGGCCTATTCTGACCACCGCTCGGTTGTTCAGGGCACAATGAGCTATGTCGGGCAGACAATGGTGTTTTTCGAACTATTGACCTCAATGGGCACAGCTATGCCTGCGCAGCCTTCCGCGCTGGTCAATGTGCCGCTGTTCCACGTGACCGCTTCGGTTCCGCTCGTTCTTCAAAGCTTCGCAATTGGCCGCAAATTGGTCCTCATGCCAAAATGGGATGCGGAGCAAGCCATGCAGCTTATCGAGAAAGAAAAGATCAGCTATTTCGTTGGCGTACCGCTGATGAGTATCGAGATTGCCACACACCCGAAGCGCAGCGAGTACGACCTTACCAGTTGCACAGCATTTGCAGCGGGTGGAGCGCCGCGCCCGGTCGAGCATGTGAAGAAGATCAAGAAAGAAATGGATCATGCATATCCGCTAATCGGATATGGCCTGACAGAAACCAACGGCGTTGGCTGCGGCAACTTCACGGAAAATTATCTCGCGAAACCAACAAGCACCGGGCAAGCAACCAAGCCGCTTGTCGAAGTTGAGATGCTTGATGACGATGGCAACATCATGCCGCAGGGCGAACGCGGCGAAGTGTGCATTCGTACGATTGCCAACTTCAATGGCTATTGGAACAATCCAAAGGCAACGGAGGAAGCTTTCACAAAGGATGGCTGGTTCCGCTCTGGCGACATTGGATATCTCGACGAAGATGGATATCTTTTCATCGTCGATCGCAAGAAGGACATTATTATTCGCGGCGGCGAAAATATAAGCTGCCCCGAAGTTGAAGCGGCGGCATATGAGAATGGAGACATCGCTGAGCTTTCCGTATTTGGCATACAAGATGAAAAATACGGCGAAGTGCCTGGTCTGGTTTACCATATGAAAGACGGCAAATCACTCAATCCGGAAGGCATGCGCGAATTTTTGGCCGAGCGATTGGCGCCATTCAAAGTTCCCGCCCATATCTGGCAGGTGGAAGATGACCTTCCCCGCCTGGGAACGCAAAAAATTGATCGTGTGACATTGCGTAAGAAATATAATGAGATCGCTGCGGCAGGATAAGATTGCCGAAATGCTGGCCGAAATGCCAGGTCTCCTGCTAAGGATGACCCTATGGAAAACCCGGCACTAAAAACACGCGGCCAACGCGGGATTATTGACCGAAAGCAATTGTCCGAAGAAATTTCGGCTGTGGTTCAAACCGCCGAAAATTCATCTGCCAACCGAAAGGCTGTCCTTGCCATATTGCAGCAAGCGCTCTCAAACGGACGCACCGAAATTGCTCGCCGCCTTATCGACTCTCCGTCACATGGGTATAATGCGGCGCGTGAACAAGCATTCCTGATCGACCAAATTGTCAGGTTAATTTATGACTATGTGACGACCCATGTCTATCAGAACAACAACCCATCCACGGCCGAACGCGTAGCTTTATTGGCAGTCGGTGGATATGGGCGCGGAGAAATGGCACCGCATAGCGATGTCGATATTGCCTTTATTACACCGCAAAAACGTACCCCTTGGACCGAACAGGTCGTCGAGGCGATGCTCTATCTTCTGTGGGACCTGGGGTTGAAGGTTGGCCAGTCTAGCCGGTCTCTCGATGAAACGGTAAAGATGGCGCAGGAAGACCTGACCATTCGCACAGCATTGTTGGAAAGCCGTTTTGTTTGGGGCGACCGAGAAATTTATGAAGAGGCCTCGGCGCGATTCTGGGCGGAAGTGGTTGGCAAAACAGGTCCGGAATTTGTCCGCCTGAAACTAATAGAACGCGACGAACGCCATAAAAAAATGGGCAATAGTCGCTATGTCGTTGAACCGAATATCAAGGACGGTAAAGGTGGCCTTCGCGACCTTCATACGCTTTACTGGATAGGAAAATATATCCACCGGGTTCGCGTAGCCGCTTCACTGGTTGAAGTTGGGCTTTTTACAAAAAAGGAATATCGGCGATTTCAACGTGCCGAGAATTTTCTTTGGGCGGTTCGTTGTCATATGCATGACATTTCCAGCCGAGCCGAAGAAAGGCTAACTTTTGATCTACAGCGAGAGGTCGCGGCACGGATGCAATATGCTGATCGGCCAGGTCAATCGCCCGTCGAACGCTTCATGCAGCATTATTTTTTGAACGCGAAAACTGTCGGTGATCTCACTGGATTGTTCCTTGCACATCTTGATGAAACGCAAGCCAAACGGGGACGCCGCTTTCTGCCAACCATTAAAAGAGCGCCCAAGAAACTAAATGGGTTCAAACTAGACCGCGGCCGGTTATCGTTGCCGAATGAAGAGTTCTTTTCCGAGGACCCCGTCCGGCTAATCGAGCTATTCTACCTTGCTGATAAATTCTCGATGGAAATACATCCACTCGCGATGCGTGCGGCCCAGCGCGATTCTAAGCTAATTAGGAAGAGTATACGCCGCGACGCTCGCGCAAACGAGCTTTTCCTCGCAATTCTCTGCTCAAAACGAGATCCTGAAACCGTTTTGCGCTGGATGAATGAAGCCACTGTTTTCGGACGGTTTGTTCCCGATTTCGGCCGTGTCGTGGCACAAATGCAGTTCGACATGTATCACCATTATACTGTCGACGAACATACCATTAGGGCAATTGGTTTGCTCGCGGAGATCGAGAAAGGCGGCTTGGATGAAGATCACCCGCTCTCAACAAAAATCATGGGAAACCTCAGCCGCCGCCGCGTACTTTACATGGCGGTGCTGTTGCATGACATTGCCAAAGGGCGCGGCGGAGATCACAGCATTCTCGGCGCGGAAATAGCGCTATCGCTTTGTCCGCGGCTTGGTTTAAACGACGCGGAGACCCAGACGGTTTCTTGGCTCGTGCGACATCATCTCGCCATGTCGGCTACCGCATTCAAACGCGACATTTCCGATTTTAAAACGGTCCAAGATTTTGCGCAGTTGGTCAAATCTCCAGAACGCCTAAGATTACTGCTCGTTTTGACGGTGGTGGATATTCGCGCGGTTGGACCTGGAATATGGAATAGTTGGAAGCGACAACTTCTGGGCGATCTTTTCGATGCAACTGAGGAGGTTCTGCGGCTTGGCCACAAACAACGTGGCCGCGCTGAGCGCATTGACGAAAAGAAGGAGACAGTTTCAAAAATTTTGAAAATGCCGACAGCCAAGTTTTCAAAACTCAGCAAAAAGCTTGGTGAAAGCTACTGGATCGCCGAACCAGAAGATATCATCGCCGCGAATCTGCAGCTACTTTCCACAAACGAAAAAGCCGACCTCGAAATCGATGCACGTTATTACGAGGATCGCGGCGCCACCTTGGTTACGGTCTATGCAGGCGATCACCCCGGATTGTTTTACCGTATAGCTGGGGCAATCCACTTGGCTGGCGGCAACATCATCGATGCCCGCGTCCACACCAGCCGCGACGGCATGGCGCTCGACAATTTTCTGGTGCAAGATCCTGTTGGTAGACCGTTCCGGGAAGCAAGCCAGTTAGCACGGTTAAAGACTACCATCACAGAGACTCTCGCCAACCGCGGAAAAATGGATCCGAAAATCCAGTCCAAACCGGTGGCGCTTACGCGGGCGGAAACATTTAGAATTGCACCAGCCGTGTTGGTTGATAACAATGCATCAAACCGCTTCACGGTGATAGAGGTAAATGCTCAAGATCGACCTGCCCTTCTCAACAATCTCGCTGAAGCACTATTTTTGTCAAAGGCGACGCTCCACAGCGCCCATATTGCTACATATGGCGAAAGAGCCGTTGATACATTCTACATCACAGACCTTCTGGGCGGAAAGATCGAAAATAAGGCTCGTCTTAAAAATCTGGAAAAACGCCTACTTGCTGCAGCTGCAGGTACGCACGATAAAAAGTCTCGAATGGTCGCTTGATTCCAGAGAAAATAACGAAATCGGTTCTATAGACCGGCACAAAAAAAGGGCCGGTCTTTCGACCAGCCCTTTTTCAATTATTTGTAAGTTAAGGCTTAGTAGCCTGAACCTGGACCGTATGTCACTTCAACACGGCGGTTCTGACCTTCACGAACACCGTCAGCCGTAGCTACGAGATTCTGAGATTCACCGAACGCTTCTGTGTTAATCACGCCGCCGCTTACGCCATTCGCTTCAAGATATGAACGAACGGTTGTGTTACGACGCTGTGAAAGGCCAACATTGTAGCTTGTCGAACCGGAACGGTCAGCGTGACCGGCCAGCATGACTTTTGCATTACCGCAATTTGCATATTGCGAAATTGCGTTATCCAATGTTGAAGCACCTTGTGGTGTAAGGTCAGACTTATCCCAATCGAAGAATACGATGTAAGGACCAGTGCTGCAAACAGGCGCAGGTGGAGGAACCGGAGCTGGTGGTGTTGGAACTACAACTGGAGGAGGAGGAGCTACAGGTGGTGGAGCTTCAGGCTCACCGCCAAAGTTGTAGATCAAGCTACCCAAAATGCTGTGTGATTTCCAGCGCGTATCAATGTTATTGCCTACGCTATCAACCAGATCAATACCTGGCATGTTGAAATAGCGATATTTCAAACCAACGTCCCAGCTATCGCTGATTGGCGCACGAACGCCGGCAATTGCCTGCCAAGCAAATCCTGTATCTGAATCGTCAAGCCAGTTGCTTACTGCTACTAGCGGACCACCAATTGCATTGTCGATGCTCGCGCGGGCTACACCCACACCACCACCGACAAAACCTTGAATGCCATCGTCCGAGCCAAAATCGACCATTCCGTTCAGCATAAATGACAACGCACTTGCATCGCCCGCAGTCGATGTTCCACCAAACGCACCAACAGCGGCGTTGACTGGTTGTGGGACAATTCCTGAAACTTGACTTGGATCAGCTTCCCGGTAGGAAACTTCAGTCTCCAGACGGAAACCTCCGAAATCATAACCAACAATTCCGCCAAAATCGTAACCAGTCTGGTTTTCGATCTTCACGCTATTCTCGACGCCATTAACGGCAAGATCAAAATCTTCGATGAGCATTGCACCGCCCTCGACTCCGACATACCACTGGCCATCACGTGCCAGAGCTGGCGAAGCCAAGGCAGTAGAAGCGAGTGCCAATCCTATGGCTAGCTTACGCATCAACTTTCCCCTTCTATTTATTTAAGTTCAGTAATTCGACGGGTCGTTCTACCGATTCTGTTTCGGCCATGCAAGCGACTTTGGGTGCAAACTGTTGCCAAAATGTCGCCTTTTCTTCGATATTCGGCAAAATTCGTGTTAATTTACAGCATAACGCTATTCACCATCCGGAATTTGGCCGGTCGATCTCAAAAATGTTAGAATCGCCGCTATTGATGCTCTGGCTTCCGCATCAATAGTGCTACCCCCGATTGGGTCGGCCACGGCATCCGCGAAAATCCAGCTCCCGCCGATACGAACCGTTTCATATCCGAGATCACTTCGATAGACACGAAACATGTCGGGAATAACGGAAAACCGCCATCCTGTTCCCGTCCAACACGCGATCTTTTCTTCATTGCCGGTCCACGCACCTGAAGCCGCGGCTCCGACAAGCCAGCGCTGACCGGCATCACTTTCATCCAGCGTGGCAGGCGGATCGGACATCTGACCCTGCAAGACCGGAAACAATACGGTATCCAACAAAGCTAGTGCTTCGTTGTGGGTGACCTCCTTTTGCGCTTGCCCTACATATAATAGTGGTAGCTTAAGGTTGGCGGTCGCTTCGAACATGTCTGTTCTCCTTCCATGCGAGTTTTCTTAACAGTCAGAATTGCGCAGCAAGCTGTGCAGACAAGTGCAAAGGTGCAGAGTGCCCGTGGCGTCCAATTTGGCGCACGTCGATATCCAACCGTATATTTTCTGGAACAACCCAAAAGCCAATTTCCGCTTGCGAGATATTTAGCAAAGGCTCCGTCGTTGCGTACTCTGCAACCCGTGCTCCAGCGGTAAAAATTTGAACGGTGTATGCTTCACTATCCTCTATGATCGGTGCATCGACAACATCATTCCAACCGAAATCCACACGCGGTCGCCTGATCCAGCTCAACTTCAGTCCTCCCGTTACCGTGAAATTGGCCTGCCCGTGCACAGGAGCTTTTGGAATTAAGGTGTTTTTGCTGATCCGCAGCGACGATGTAACGGGTGCGACATCGCCCAAACCAAGTGCTTCAACTGCCAGCACTTCACCAATGGGGACATGCCACGCTTCAATGGGAAGCAGGCTGCCTTCCTCAATCAATACAGATTTAATACCTGCATGCTGGGCTCCCATCCGTTGCTCTGTTCCGAAGCAACCACGCAGCAAATCGGTCAATTGCCAA
>CAKZNA010000071.1 GCA_937129355.1 uncultured Sphingomonadales bacterium
ATATAGTTTTGCACCACGAAAATATTTTTCTGATAGACATCTATTGTTTGGTAATTGCGTTTTCCCCTGGCTGAGCGTGACGTCTTTCTTATCGGAACCGACTGCATCTTCGCTCGCTTCCGGAAGTCGCCAATGTGCTTTGGATTTTACACTCTTGGGAATCCTGAATTCGTGAAAATCTGAAACTGTTTTAGTGGATGTGTATTTCTTTTGAAATCCTCGATCACGAAGGAAATCGCCTCCCAACACAAAAGCGAACCAGCCAGCGATCAAAACAACTGCCGATATATCAAATAATCGTTTCATATCAACAATCAAGAAATCAGCTCTCCGTTAAAGCAAAGTTACCTGTTGCGGAAAATAAATATTCTGAAATATTTCCTCCATGCGCGCACCCGCCAAAAACCAGTTTACCCATTCACATGTCGTTGGCGGTGATGGCCCAGTCGCGTTCGAATGCTCGAGCGACATTGCGAAATGGCCGTGGCTCGCGCTCCATCCCTTCGACCCTATCGTGGTGCAAACCATCAACTATTGGGCGTCGGTGGAAACGGGTGAAGCGCGCGGGACGTTTGATCCGACCAAATGGTCTGCGCTGGTGCAAACCGAGTGGGAGTGCGGCGCGGATAGCGCTGGACATGCGGTACGCGGGGTTTCGGATGTTGTAGGCACGGAGGCTGAGCCGCGTTTCGAGCTGAAATTCTATGACGCAAGTGATGCGCTGGTATACCGGATGAGTGGTAAAGGCGTTGTATTTCAAAACCGCGATTTTGAAGGCTGGCGCGCCAAGGCGAAGCAGAAGATCACTGAACCTATGGACGCAGCCGACTTTGACTACGCGCCCTGTGCGTCGGTGGGTGTGGCCACTCAGAAAGAGAGTTTTGTCTCGCCGCTGATCAATGGAGCGGCACCGTCGGCACATGCCCTGATCACCGCGAGCAATGGCTTCATCCCCGATCATCCGTATCACAGCGGTTCGGGCGATCATGTGAATGCAAATCATCTCGCCGATATTGGCAATCAATTCGCGCATCTGGTCACCGGATGGCCTGCACTTACCATCACAAGCGGCGAGATCAGCTTCAATCGCTATGTTGAATTAGGGCAGATATTTACGGTCAATCTGATCGAACATGACACAGAGGGTGAAACCGTTGCGATGGAGGTGCATCAGGCGGACCGTCTCTGTTCGCAGATCAAGCTGACCTATCGGATTGGGGAACAGTCCGGATGACCAATCAAATGATCATTGCGCTCGTCGTCGCAGCGGCAGTTGCTGGCCATGTCGGGATATTCCTGTTTATCCGCAGGAAAATGACGGAAGCGGAAGCGAAATTTGACAAAGACGATTGAAGGCGGGCGTCATTGTGGTGCAATCCGCTTTCGGGCGCGGTGCACTACCGCACCCGAATTGCTCGATTGCAATTGTTCGATCTGCGCCGCAACCGGCTATCTGCATCTGATCATCTCCCATGGCGATTTCACCCTGCTGTCGGGCAAAGACAATCTCACCAGCTACCGTTTCGGCAGCGGCAAGGCGACGCATCTTTTTTGCGCGGCCTGCGGCGTGAAAGCGTTCTACCAGCCACGCAGCCACCTCGATAGCTGGAGCGTGAATTATAACTGCATTGATGATGGCCATGACCTATCCCCTAAAATCCGAAAATTTGACGGTCGCAATTGGGAAGCGGCGAAGGCCAGTCTCGACTAACATACTTGCATTGCCGCGCCGACGCTGCCAGCTTTGCATCGCATGACATTCACCAAAGCCATCATCATTTTCGCACTGGTCGTGATCAGCTTTAACCTACTGGTCTTTGGCGCCTATCGCCGGACGGTGGCCGAAGCGAAGCGGCGCGCGGAAGAGGAAGAAGGCGCGGATAATGTCTGATCTTAGAACGGTCGCCGCAAAACGCCTCGACGCTTTCGTCGATGGCGCATTCGCTTTCGCCGTCACGATGCTGGTCGTCGGAACAGCTGGTGCGATGGATAGCTATGATGGCCTGATGGCGACCTTCGCGCATGTACCCGCTTTCGCGCTTAGCCTGACGATCATCGTCAGCTTCTGGTGGGCGCATAGGCAGTTTAGCCTAATCGTCTTGCGCAGCGACAAAATCAACGACGCGCTGTCCATGCTGATCATGTTCGTCATCCTGATCTATGTCTTTCCGGTATCGTTCCTGATGAAGGCGCTGATGCACTGGCTGTCCGATGCCGCCCTGCCCGGCAACGGCTTGCTACCCTTTCAGGTACGGTCAATATATCTTTCATTCGGTGCCGGATTTGCGATACTCAGCGCCGCCTATGCACTGATGTATTTTCGCGCTACCAATGTTCACGGCAAACTACGCGTGCCAAAAATGTTCCGGCCAACGGCACGGCGGGCCAGCTTCTGGTGGGCGGCCTGTGCGATTACCGCCCTATTATCGATGCTGATCACTTACTATGGTGATGTTGAAGGGCTGATCTGGATTCCTCTGATCCCCTATTTCGCATTTCTGCTCCTGCTGCTCATGTGGCGGGTATTTGCGCCGATCAAGGCAAGGCGCGCGATGAATATGGACGAAATGGATGGCACGGAATTTGATGGCGGCGCGCCGGACGAAGAGGCCGCGTAACCAAATATAATCTGACGCCGAACAGTGAGGCATAACATCGATGGAATTTCAGGAGCCACAAGATGAAGAACCAAACCCGCAAATTTGAATTTACCGGTGCCGCTGGACAAAAGCTCGATGGCCGCCTCGAACTGCCACTTGCCGGAAAGCCGCGCGCGGTCGCATTATTTGCGCATTGCTTCACATGCTCGAAAACCAGCCATGGTGCCGTGCGGATTTCCACCGCACTAGCCGCGCAGGGCATTGCCACATTGCGCTTTGACTTTACCGGCCTTGGCGGGAGCGGCGGAGAATTTGCCGATAGCGGGTTTGCGGCCAATGTCGCGGATCTAATCGCTGCGGCTGATGCTTTACGCGACCAAGGGGTCGGCGCGCCGCAATTGCTTGTTGGCCATAGCCTTGGCGGTGCAGCAGTGATCGCGGCGGCATCCAAAATTCCCGAACTCCGCGCCGTAGCAACCGTCGGCGCGCCTTTTGCCGTCGACCATGTGCTGCATCAGCTTGGCGACGGATTGTCGGAAGTTGAAGCGAATGGTGATACCGACGTGACGATCGGTGGCCGCCAATTCCGCGTCGGCAAGGACTTTGTCGAGCAGATGCGCGACCAGCCGCAGGATGAAAGATTGGCAAATTTGGAAACACCTTTGCTGGTGCTTCACGCGCCCGATGATGCCATTGTGCCCTTCTCCGAAGGCGAAGCGATCTACGCCGCCGCCATCCAACCGAAGAGCTTTATCGCGCTTGGCAATGCAGATCATTTGCTTACGCGCGATGGTGCAGCGCAGGGAGTGGCTTCACAAATCGCAGCATGGGCAGATGGTTATCTCGATCCGGCGCCAGAAGATGAAGGCGAAGAGCTGTTCGAAGGACTCGTGCGGATGGAAAGCATTGGCGAACATTATACACAGCTAGCACGGTCGGCCACGCATGAATGGATATCTGACGAGCCAAAGCGGCTTGGCGGAGATGATCTGGGGCCGACGCCATATGATCTTCTGCTATCTGCGTTGGGAAGCTGCACCGCGATTACGCTGCAAATGTATGCTGGCCGCAAAAAATGGCCGCTGGAACATGTGGAAATTACGCTGGAGCATAGCCGCGAACACAAGGCCGATTGTGAGGATTGCAACAATGGCGCGGGCCAGATGGACGTCATTGACCGAGTTATCAAATTGCGCGGAAACCTGGATGAGGAGCAGCGCAACAAGCTTCTGCAAATTGCCGACAAATGCCCGGTGCATAAAACGCTAACCAACCGGATAGAGATCAACGCTCTAGCAGGATAATTACAGCGCGACGCGACCAAATCACTAGCATTGATTTGCTGTTTTTACGGGCGTATATGATTGGCCTGCAACTGGCGGTCCTTAACGGGCCGCTTTCTTGCTTTTGGAGTTTTGAATTTTAGTCAACGAAGAGGATTTTGCCATGACGATTACCCCGCTGATGCCCGTTTACCCCCGGTGCGGATTTCGTCCTGTGCGAGGCGAAGGCGCTTGGTTGATATCGGAAGACGGCAGCCGCGCGCTTGATTTCGCCAGCGGTATCGCCGTCAACCTGCTCGGCCATGGCCATCCGCATTTGACCAAAGCCATCCAGGAGCAAGCCGCGACATTGATGCATGTCTCAAACCTTTATGGTTCCCCGCAAGGCGAGAAATTCGCGCAGCGCCTTGTTGATACAACTTTTGCCGACACCGTATTCTTCACCAATTCAGGCGCAGAAGCGGTTGAATGCGCCATCAAGGCGGCGCGCGCCTATCACCAGTCACAAGGCAGCGACCGGTTTGAAATTATCACGTTCAAAAACGCCTTCCATGGCCGGACCATGGCGACCATCAGCGCATCCAATCAGGAAAAAATGCATCACGGGTTTTCGCCTTTGCTCTCCGGTTTCAAATATGTCGAATTCGATGATCTGGAAGGCGCGAAAGCCGCTATCAGTGACAAAACTGCTGGCTTCCTTGTTGAGCCTATTCAGGGCGAAGGCGGTATCCGTCCGGCATCCGATGAATTTATGAAAGGCCTACGTGCGCTTGCCGACGAACATGATTTGATGCTGGTGCTCGACGAAGTGCAATGCGGCGTCGCCCGTTCCGGCGCACTTTACGCGCATGAGCTTTACGGGATCGAGCCAGACATTATGGCATCGGCCAAAGGCATTGGCGGCGGGTTTCCGTTCGGCGCATGTCTCGCCACAGAAAAAGCGGCGCGGGGTATGGTTGTGGGCACACACGGCAGCACCTATGGCGGAAATCCGCTGGCGATGGCGGCGGGCAATGCTGTTTGGGATGTTGTGGCCAATGACGAATTTCTGGAAGGCGTGCGCAACACAGGTGAAAAACTACGCGCGGCAATCGCGCAATTTATCGGCAATTATCCCGAACTGTTTGAAAGCGTGCGCGGCAGCGGATTGATGCTTGGCGTGCGGATGAACGACAATGTCGTGGTGCGCGAATTTGTGGGACATTTGCGCGATAATCACGGGCTGCTGACGGTCGCTGCCGGTGACAATACGCTTCGCTTGCTACCACCGCTCAATATCGGTGACGAAGAAATCGCCACCTTTATCGAGAAGCTATCAGCTGGTGCAGCCGCCTATGAAACGGCCAAGGCATCATGACGCGTAATTTTCTGAACCTGTCTGACGCAGGGCCGGATGCCATTGCGGCGATGATCAACGATGCGATTGATCGCAAGGCGGCTCGCGCCGGTTGGCCGAAAGGTAAAATAGACGGCGATTCCCCTCTCGCCGGCCATGTGCTCGGCATGATATTCGAGAAAAACTCGACCCGCACACGCGTGTCTTTCGATATGGCCATCCGCCAACTTGGCGGCACGTCTATTGTGATGGATGCAGGATCCATGCAGCTTGGGCGCGGCGAGAGTGTCGCCGATACGGCGCGCGTTTTGTCACGCTATGTCGATGCGATTATGATCCGCACCGATGACCATGCGAAAATCGAAGAATTGGCCGAGCATGCGACCGTTCCCGTGATCAACGGCCTGACCGATCTGTCACACCCCTGCCAGATTATGGCCGATCTGCTGACGGTCATTGAACATGGCAAGGCGCTGCCAGGGCTGGAGATTGCTTGGCTGGGCGATGGCAATAATGTTCTCAACAGCATTGTCGAAGCCGCCGGCCTGATGAAATTCAACGTGCGCATCGCGGTCCCGCAAGGCTATGAAAGCGACAGTGCATTTATCGATACTGCCAAAGCAAACGGCGCAAATGTTACCATGATCCGCGATGCCGCAGAAGCGGTCTCGGGCGCTGACATTGTCGTCACCGATACATGGGTGTCGATGGGGCAAGAAAACACGCATAACAAGCTAGGCGCAATGATGCCGTATCAGGTGAATGAGAAACTGATGGCGGGTGCAAAGCCCGATGCAAAATTCCTGCATTGCCTACCCGCACATCGCGGCGAAGAAGCAACCGCAGACGTTCTCGATGGCGCACAATCGGTGATTTGGGACGAAGCCGAAAATCGCCTTCATGCGCAAAAGTCTATCCTGCTCTGGTGCTTCGGCAAGCTATAATGGCCGAACAATCCGAAACCTTTGCTGACCGTCCTTTGCGGTTCTTCATCCCATCGCGTGATACCCGCGGACGGCTTGTGCGTCTGGACAAGGTTCTTGCCGAAATACTGTCCGCGCATAAATATCCGCCAGCTGTTGAACGCACGCTTGCGGAAGCATTAATACTGGCAACCTTGCTCGGTTCCTCGCTGAAAGATGCCGGCGGACAGCTTACCATGCAGGCGCAGACCGAGGGCGGTGCAATAAGCCTGCTGGTGTGCGATTATAAAGATGGCGCGCTTCGCGGACATGCCAAATTTGACGCCGAACAGATTGCGGCGCTCCCTGCCGATGCCACGCTATTCGCACTGTTCGGCAAAGGCTATCTCGCCATCACGTTCGACCGCGAAGGCATTTCGGCAGAAGATGGCGGGCGGTATCAAGGCATCGTCCCGCTCGAAGGAAACAGCCTTTCCGATGCAGCCGAGCATTATTTTGTCCAATCCGAGCAATTGCCTACACTGATCCGCGTGGCATTTGACCATACCGGCGATCAATGCGTTGCGGGCGGCATCATGCTCCAACATCTTGCAGAGGGTGAAGAAGGCCGCGAGCGGCTGCATGTCCGGCTCGATCATCCTGAATGGGATCACGTGCAGGCTCTGGCGGGAAGCATCTCCGGCGCTGAATTGCTGGACAGTAAATTACCGCTGGAGGAAATTGTCTGGCGGCTTTTCCATGAAGAAGAACAGGTGAGAATCGAAGAGGGCAGCGGATTAAAAAAGGGCTGCCGATGCGACCCCGATCATATTCGCGGTGTCATTGCCCGATTTCCGGCAGATGAACGGGAAGAAATGGCGGATAAAGACGGAAATATCGCGGTTAACTGCGAATTTTGTTCGCGTAGCTTTCCGATCAGCCTAAGCTCTCTAAACAACTGAATAGAAACATTTTTCGTTAATTATAGCGCTTGATTGCCGCCAATTCGCCTCATTTCGTCGCTGAAAATACACATTTCATGCTCTGTTCAGCCATGTTGTGGTTATATATAGTGTAACGAACAGAATGCCGTTGCCGAACAGCAGCGTGTAACAGGAATGGTAATGATGAAGAAAAGCAACGCAAAATGGTTGAAATACACCGCCCTCGCTTTCGCAGCGGGGACGGGGTCTTTTGCGTTTGCGCAGCCCGCTGGCAATGCGCTTCTCAATTCATTGAATAAAGGCATGTGGGAATTACGCTCGGTCGGCGGCGGCCCAAGCCGCGCCGCGCAAAGCCGTATCTGCCTGGGTAGCCCAACAAAGCTTGTTCAAATCCAGCATGGCAATGCCAAATGTACCCAGAAAATTCTGAGTGTGAAATCAGACCGTATAACAGTACATTATAGTTGCCCGGGATTGGGGCAGGGCCTCACCAATATCCGTAAAGAATCCCGCCGCGTGATCCATATTGATTCGCAAGGCGTGCGCAACGGCTCACCTTTTAACTTTTCCGTCGAAGGACGGTTGAAAGGACGCTGTTAAGCGGCGAACGGCATCAGAAAAGCTATTCTGACCAATCTGTTAATCAGTTATTTACCATAAGGGCGCTAGAAAGAGGGCATGTCATTCATTTGACATACTTTCCTCCCTAGCAAGGCTTAAAGCCTTCTAATACTGGGCCGCTTCTTCTCTCTCCCTAGAAGCGGCCCGATTCTTTTTTTTATCTATGGCTTTTATTCAACCCGCGAGCACAACGCGGCAATTTTTGCGTTCAAGCCGTGCGGCGAGTTTAAGCGATGCAAGACTCCCCGCGCCAATATCGGTCAGCAATTTCTCTGCTTCTGCGCGGTCCGCTGCGCCCATTATGTCCAAAATATCAAGCGCAGCTTGCAAGCGGAACAGATCAAAGCTGCGCATCATACCCTCGCCATTGCATCCGCCGACACTAAAGCTGGCCATTCCAAGTCCGCGTGGCACTTCGTCACCGATCTTCGTACCTTTGGCCCACGTCCCCAGCGCATCGTTGGTAGCTTCCAACATCGGCAGATGTTCATCCAAATGCCTCGCCATAATGGGCAAAAGCGTCTCGGGTATCACATCACCGCCAACCAATTCACCATCACTTTTTTCGCCAGCAATGGTCCTTTCGGTCCAGTCAGCGACTTTCGGCGCGAGCCGTTTCATAATCTCTCCGCTGGCCGGATCGCGATACAGATGTGCATATAGCGGTCCAAGCAATGCGTAATCCGCCAAACTGGGTCGCGCGCCAAACACATATGCATGCTGTTCCAGATGCGCAGAGAAATCGGCCAAGAAAGCTTCATAGGATTTTTCGATACCCGGAATGGTCGCATCCGTTATTCCGAGCATCGGAACAAATCCGCGAAATTTCTGGCCATTTTCTTTACCCTGCCGATATTGTTCTTCAGGCGAAAGATCGGGCGCAGCCGAACGGCCAAATTCGCCGTAGATCCAATCCTCGTTATAATTCCAGCGATAATGCATCGCAGGCAGAACCATCCATTGATCGCCAAAAAGATGCAGCAGCTGCGTTACGAATTGCTGCAAGGGGCCCGTGGGCATGACGGGAATTCCGCCCTCCGCGCGTTCGACCTCGTCGACAATATCCGCCGTATCCTGAATGATTCGTCCATCGGGCGTTTCGATAACCGGCACCACGGGCCAGCCGACATTGGGCAGGATAATCGTCTTCATCACATCGGCATTCACTGCGAATTCTTCAAAATCCGTACCCTTCCAGCGCAGATAGCCGCGTGCTTTGCCGGTGAAGAGGCTAGCTTGCGATCCGTATAATTTATAACCGGTCAAAATGCCGCAATCCCGGTTACCGCACGTCCCAATATCAGCGCATGGACATCATGCGTGCCCTCATATGTGTTGACGGTTTCCAGATTAGCCGCATGGCGGATCACCTGATATTCACCGCTAATCCCGTTGCCTCCATGCATATCTCGCGCTTGCCGCGCTATATCCAGCGCCTTGCCTACATTGTTGCGTTTGACGATGGAGATCATATCAGGCGCGAATTTGCCCTCATCCATCAATCGCCCAACGCGCAAGGAAGCTTGCAGCCCCAGTGCAATATCGGTCATCATATCGGCGAGTTTTTTCTGGAAAAGCTGCGTACCGGCAAGTGGCCGGCCGAACTGATGGCGATCGAGCCCATATTGCCGCGCTGCATGCATGCAGAATTCCGCAGCGCCAAGGCTACCCTAGCTGATCCCGTAACGCGCGCGGTTCAGGCATCCGAACGGTCCTTTGAGGCCTTGGACCTCTGGAAGCAGAGCATCATCGCCAACCTCGACATCATCCATCACGATCATTCCGGTGGTCGATGCGCGCAGGGAAAGCTTGCCCTCTATCTTCGGCGCGCTCAGGCCCTTCATGCCTTTTTCGAGGATGAAGCCTTTGATGCCTCCGCCATGTTCTTCGCTCTTTGCCCAAACAACAAAAACATCGGCGAAGGGCGCATTGGATATCCATGTTTTGCTGCCACTAAGAACATAACCGCCATCCACTTTCTTGGCGGTGGTTTTCATGCCCGCAGGATCGCTGCCCGCATCGGGTTCGGTCAGACCAAAGCAGCCAATCAATTTACCCGATGAAAGCCCGGGCAGATATTTGCGGCGCTGTCCTTCGCTGCCATAGGCATGGATGGGATACATTACGAGCGAGCTCTGCACCGACGCCATTGAACGGTAGCCGGAATCCACGCGCTCAATCTCCCGCGCGATTAGGCCATATGCGACATAGGACGCGCCAGCACCGCCATATTCTTCTGGCACCGTCGCGCCGAGTAACCCGGCCTGTCCCATAAGCGGGAATAATTCGGGTGCATCCGTTTCTTGCGCATAGGCATCTATAACGCGCGGTTGCAGTTCGGATTGTGCAAAGCCATGCGCGGCGTCGCGTATCATGCGTTCTTCTTCGGTGAGCTGTTCTTCCAGATTAAACGGGTCGCTCCAGTCGAAAGGTGCCATGCCAGCCATCATATTCTCCATGATTCTTTGATTGCTTTGTGCAGCTATCGCTTTCGCGGCGCGGCGGCAAGCTGTGCAAATGTTCAGGCTAGTGTAACATCGGCGCCATATATTGCGAATAGGGAAGCATGACAGAAGATCGAAAGGACGTGACCCAGATGCAACTTTCCAAAAGAGCATTGCTGACCGCTGGTGGTTTGGCCGTCGCAAGCGGCATAGGATATACGTTGTTTCGCGGCTCTCCAGCCGAAGCCAAAAAGCGCTTTCCGGTAACGCGAAGCGACGCGGAATGGCGCAAACGCCTGTCGCCAAGAGCTTACCGTGTGCTCCGCAAAGCCAGCACTGAGCCGGCCTTTTCTAGCAGGCTGGACAAAGAGCATCGGCGCGGAACTTTCGTCTGCGCTGGCTGTTCAAACCGGTTATATTCATCCGCGCATAAATTTGACAGCAAAACAGGCTGGCCAAGCTTTACCCGCGCGCTTGCAGGCGGCATTGGGACATCAACCGATTATAAGATTGGCTATCCCCGCACCGAAGTGCATTGCAAAAGATGCGGCGGGCATCTGGGGCATGTTTTCAATGATGGCCCCAAACCTACGGGCAAACGTTGGTGCATGAACGGCGTCGCGATGCGCTTCATTCCGGCTTGATTAAGCGCGGCACAAATCGGCGCCAATTGCTTGCAGCGGGATGCTCGCTATTACTTCTATCGGCTTGCGGCAGGAACGCATCCAACCAAGCCAACCCGAAGACTAAAGTCATACTGATAGGCGCAATCCATCAGGGGCATGTTATAAGCGGTAGTTATAGCCTCGCGATACTTGAAGACGCGGTTCGCAAAACGGCACCCGATCAGATTTTCACCGAAATACCGCCAGACCGTCTCGCCAAGGCCGAGGCTGAGTTTCACATGGATGGTGCAGTCACCGAAGAACGTGTTGCCGTTTTCCCGGAATATCGCGACATGCTATTCCCGCTCGCCCGCGAGCTAGATTTTGATATCATTCCCGTGGCGGGATGGACGCAGCAAATGGCAGATAACCGCACCGCTGCGTTAAAGCGCATAAAGAATGATCCAGCGCGCGCGCAGGAATGGGCCGAGCACCAAGAGGCACAAACGGCATTCAACAAGGCGGTAAAAGGACGGCGCGATGATCCGGCCTTTATCCATAGCGCTGCATATGACGCGCTCGTGGAAAAGGCCCAAACACCATATCAAAAGAATTTCGACGTTGATTTGGGCGCTGGCGGTTGGACGCAGATTAACACGGCGCATTATGCCCTGATTGATGCGCAGTTAGACAAGGTCACTGGCCAAGGCAAAACGGTGATAATCATATTTGGCGCATGGCACAAATATATGTTTTTGAAAGAACTGGAGAAACGCGAGGATATCGAACTTGTCGATCCGGTTCCGTTGTTGACCGGTTAAGCACCGCCCTATTCAGGCGGAGCGCATTGTTGCCAAAGCTCTACCTTGATCCCGTCAGGATCCAGCACCCAGGCAAATTTGCCGTAACCTTCATCAGATTCGCCAAGAATTTCCACATCCTTTTTGCGTAATTCCGCAACAAACGCGTCCAGATCATCGACGCGGAAATTGATCATGAAGTTCTTGGTGCCCGGCTTCATATATTCATTGTCAGAAAATACACTGACCAGGCTATAAGGCTGATCGCCCGGTTCGTCGGACCAAAGAAATTGCGGACCATATGGACCGTCTACGCCGAGTATTTCACGGTACCATTTACGCGATGCGTCCGTATCCTTCGAAACAAAGAATATTCCGCCAAGGCCCGTGATTTTTGCCATCAGGTCGCGTCGCCGATACCGGTGAAAATCAGCTCACCTTGCTGCTCTTTTGGCTTTTCGTCGTCGGCTTCCTTGCCTTCGATAATCGCAAGAATTTTCTGTTTCCGCCGATCGCGCGTCGCATAGTCGCGCGCCGAAAGGCCAGCTAGGTTATCTGTCAGATCAGGATTGGCCCCGGCTTTAACAAGCATCCGGACAATCTCAGTACGCCCCAGTTGAACCGCAATAATGAGCGGCGTTTCACCGCTACGGTTCGCCAAATTGACATCCGCATTTTTCTTGATCAACCAGGTAACTGCATCGGAAAAATTCAGCCTGATTGCCAGCGCCATGGGCGTGACACCCTTTTTATCTGCTTGATTAGGGTTGGCGTCCCATTGAAGCAAAAGCCGAACCCCGGTCAAATTGCGGTCTTCAATGGCATAATGCAGGCCAGCTTTGCCTGAACTACTGTCCTTTGTGTTCACAATAGTCGCGCCATCATTCACCATTTCCTGAGCCTCGGCATGCTTCCGGTCCTTAATAGCGCTCAGGAAATTATAGCCTTTACCAAATTGGGCTTGCGCCGGCAAAACCAACATAACGGCCGCCAATGCCAGAAATGGCCAAATAGCGGCCGTCTTCAAAATCCGGAAAAATCCCGTCGTCATTTTCTATTCCCGTGTTGCAGCGCGAGCGACAGCTCAGCACCATTTGAAACCTTGATTCTGCTTCCTTAGCAGAGCATGGCTGTAGCCGCTATGAACAAACTGATTCCTCCGATTTTTGCCGCACTGCTATTATCCGCTTGCACAAGCGGCCCATCCCAACCTCCTTTGGCCGAAGCACCGCTTGCCGGAATGACTTTAGGGGGCAGTTTTACGCTGACGGATCACACTGGCAAAAAACGCAGCGATGCGGAGTTTAAGGGCAAATGGCGTATCGTCTATTTCGGCTATACCAGTTGCCCCGATGTGTGCACGCCCGATATGCAAAACCTGATGGGCGGGCTTAAGCTTTATGCGGCACAGCAGCCAGAGCTTGCCGCAAAGATACAGCCGATTTTTATTACCGTTGATCCGAAACGCGACACGCCGGCAGTGCTGTCACAATTTGTCCGCGCATTTCACGATGATCTGATCGGCCTTACCGGAAGCGAAGAGGAAATCGCCGCCGCCGCGAAAGAATTTGCGGTTATCTATTCCGTTGAAGATGGGGGCACCGATGACAGCTATCTTGTCAGCCATATGCAGCTTCCATATTTGATTGATCCCGACGGCGAACCGATCGCGGTACTGCCGGTGAACGCGCCGGGCGCTGGCGCAGGTGCAGGACGCCCCGAGGAAGTGGCAAACGAACTGGCCAAATGGGTGCGGTGACAAAAGAAACACCATTTTGGGAAGCGCCGCTCGAAAACCTCGACCGGGCGCAATGGGAAGCCTTGTGTGACGGTTGTGGGAAATGCTGCCTGAATAAGGTTGAGGATGATGATACTGGTCACATCTACCCCACAAATGTCGCGTGCCGCCTTCTGGATTTGGAAACTGCTCGCTGCTCCGACTATCGCCGGCGGCGGGCTTATGTGCCGGACTGTGTGAGGATGACTCCCGCCAAAATGGATCAATATCCTTGGCTCCCGTCTAGCTGCGCCTATGTTCTGCGCGCGAATGACAAGCCGTTACCCGAATGGCATTATTTGATAAGCGGTGACCGCGAAAGCGTACATAATGCTGGCATGTCAGTGAAAGGCCGGGCTATATCGGAAGTTGATGCTGGAGAGCTTGAAAACCATATTATCGAACAGCCACTCTGATCCTGAAATAGAGATCGAGGGGCACAGTTTTCCTGTCCGGATAAAACGCAATCCTCGCGCTCGGCGCATTTCCCTTCGTGCCGATGCGATAAAGCGCGAGATACGCGTGACCATGCCAACTTATGCGCCAACAGCAGAAGCAATGGCCTTCATCGATCAGAAACGCGAATGGATTGCCGCGCGCATGCAAAGCGCTCCACAGAGCGTGTCGCTCCAAAATGGTTCATCGGTCGCCTTTGAAGGCGAAGAATATCAGATAGTCTGGCAAGAAGACCTACCAAGGCGCGTCAAGCAAGCTGGTAGAGAATTGCAGCTGGGAGGCCCAGAAGACATGGTCGCACAGCGCATAATACGATGGTTTAAATCCGAAGCACGCCGGACATTTACAAATGATCTGACCCATTATTGCAAGCTTGCCGGTGAATACACACCCCGCCTGCAGCTGGGTGATCCGCGAAGCCGCTGGGGTAGCTGTTCAAGCCGCGGCACAATCGCGCTTAGCTGGCGGCTGATCATGGCACCTGCATCAGTGCGCCGCTCGGTCATTGCCCATGAAGTCGCGCATATGCGCCATATGGACCATAGTCCCGAATTCTACGCATGGATGGACGAGCTATTTGAAGGCGACCGCAAGGCCGCCGACAAATGGCTCAAAATGCACGGCACAGCTTTGCACCATGTAGGACGCTAGGCCGCAGCTTCACCCATCACAAATGCGTTGAGTTTATTGCCATCGGGATCGCGGAAATAACCAGCGAAGAAACCCTCACCGCGCGGACCAACCGGACCTTCATCGCTACCGCCATTGGCCATCGCAATGTCATATATCCGCTGCACCTGTTCTTTGTCCTTCGCCTGAAACGCAACCATCACGCCGTTCCCAACCGATGCTGCTTTGCCGTCATGCGGCATAGTGAGCGCGACGCCCGGCGCGCCATCTGCATTGCCCCATGCGATGAATGTTTCAAAATCCATCATCCGGCCAACGCCCATTTCCTTTGCAATCGCATCATAAAATTTCGCGCCGCGCGCAAGGTCGCTGGTGCCAAGAGTTACATAGCCAATCATTTCGAATCTCCTTTTCCTAAAAATAGAACATTATGTGAACATTACGCTTTCGTCAACGCATGAAAAAGGCCGCAAAGTTGCGGCCCCTTCCTTAGATACTATCTAGCGATTTCCCGCATCAAATCTCGCTGCCTAGCGAACCATATTTCTTCTCAAAGGCTTTCACATCGCCTTTGGAAAGCAGCTTCGCCTGATCGACCCAGTTGTCACGGCTGATCCGGCCAGCAAATGCGCCTAGATTGCTATCGACATCGCGAATATCCGCAGCTGTCCAGTTTGCCACCTGATCAAAGCTGGTCACGCCGAGCGTCCCGAGCAGGGTATTAAGTTTCGGCCCAACGCCTTTC
>CAKZNA010000072.1 GCA_937129355.1 uncultured Sphingomonadales bacterium
TGCCGTCAATTTTCGAAAGCCGCCGGAAAAATCCCGCCGTTGCAACCGGAGAAACGCCGCCCTCAGACATCGCTTTGATCGAATGCGCATCGGCTTCGCGCTCCGCATCGCGCGAATAGCTGGACGATAGCGCACCGTTAAACAGCGACCCGCCAGCGCCATCTGCTCCGCCCAAAACGATGGAAAGCCCTAACTGGCGGAGCAGGGATTGCATCACATGGCGCTCGCGGACATGGCCGATTTCATGCGCGAGAACGCCAGCAACTTCATCCGGCGAACGCGCGGAATCTATCAAGCCTTGAAACAGGATCACTTTGCCGCCGGGAAGCGCGACCGCATTCACCATATCGATATTGGCAACTTCGACCTGCAAGTCGCTGGCATCCTTGTCGAGCGCATTCACCATTTTAGAAAGCGCTTCACTACCTTTTGGCGTTGCACAAAACCGCCCGCCAAAATCGCCTACTAATGCGTCGCCCATTTCCTGTTCCCAGCTCGACGGGATCAGAGGAGCAAGCCATTGCGGCGTGAACAGCACCACTGCAACCACAGCGGCGCTAATGGCCGTGAAGGCGACGGCGGCACGCCCAAAGCCAAGCCGGTCAACCCAGCGGCCATATCGGCGCGGCGCAGGCAAAAGCCCGGTTAGCTCCTGCGGAATTTCCCCGCGCAAGCCCAATCGCCAGCCGTCGCTTTCATCCAACCCGTAGACATGCGCGCCATTTTGTTCACCAACATAGGTCACATCAATGAATGGGAAGGGGCCATGCCGCCGTTCCGTTTCAACCAGATAGAAATCGCGGCCAACCGCCTGAATATCTACTGGTCGCCGGACGGGCGTTTTGCCGTCAAAATGCCAAGCTTGAAATACATGGTCAGACATTAAATCGCGCCAACATCAAACGCGTCCAGCAAGCCTTCACCATGCTTGGCGCGCTTGGTTTCCGATTGCGTTAGCTCGTCGAGATTAATCTCTCCATATGCTTCCATATGGCGCACGAAAAATGTCCAGTTGCGGTATGGCATGAAGATATACCCAATGCCCAGCGTGCACATTATGATGGCCATATTGGCCAGCGAAAAGAGGATCCAGTCAGCCGAGCGAGCAGTGAATTCAAATTCCAGCTTATGCAGTTTCAGCCCGCCGACGCCGACGCGAAAGAATTTTGAATAATACATCAGCGCGGCAATTGGCAGCAGGATGTAAAATGCTAGAACCAGAAAGATAATATATATACCAAAGGCCGCTGCGCCAGCCGTCCCGAGACTATCATCGCCACCCTCTATCCCGCTTGCAACGGCACCGATACCAGCAACGATACCGCCGACCACTATGAGAAATGGCACCAGATAAAACAGCAAATACCGCTTCATCAAATCCGTCCATTGGGCATTTGATTCAAACTTATGCGAACCAAAGCTCATGCTGCCCCAGCGTTCGTTCCAAAGCGATATTGACGACCATGGCACCATCAGGAAAATGGGAAGCCAGCCCGCCACCGATTTCCACATATAGGAAAGTCCATAGCCGAAACCGGGATTATCGCTGCCACCGCGAATGCCTCGCCAATAGGTTCGGCTGAGACGGTAACGTAGCGCCCGGAAATAGGCGACACCGCCGAGATAGAAAATCATCACAAAAAGAGCGAGCTGAATTGCGATGGCAAACTCTTCGCGGCCACGGAATATCGCAGCGTTGGAGATAAACTGGATCAAACCAAACGGTAGGATGATCAGGAAAAACACCATCACGAAACCGATAAACAGCTCAATGCCTTTACCGGTCCATTCGAGCCGCTCGTCGATAAACTGCGTCTGGCCCCACAAATATTCGCGTTCGCGCGTGGTGGCCCAGAAACGATAAATGCCCAGCGTGACAATTGTCAGCAACAGGTTGGGGAAAGCGATCTTCGCAAAATCCTGCCAATTGCCGTGGAACTGAAAGGCGCTTGGCGGTTTCGGCGGCGCCGTCATTGCTGCGCCGTCTTGGGTCAAATCGTCCATTGAGTGCCTTGCCTTTGCTATCTATTTACCGAACCGTTGTCGGCAAGCAGGCAGCAAAGTCAAGGCTGGCTTTATTTTTCGGTTAGAAAGGCGCTGACGGCATCATGGAATTTTTCCTGCTGATCAAGCATAATGAAATGGGCGCTGTCATCTATGCGTTTCAGGGTGGCATTGGGAATGTCTTTATAGCTGGACTTATAGAGATTTTCGCTCATCTCGGCCGGGAAAGGGCTGTCCGGGTTGATGGGGTATAACATGGTGAGCGGAACCTTGTTTGCCGTCAAATCTTCGCGAATATCTGCGGTCATCACTTCATATAGCACCTGCCCGGCAACGATATTGCTTCCTCGTTTCACCCATCCCAAAACTTTGGCCTGCCCTTCCTTGGAACGCGACATGGTGCTCAGGGTTCTGGCATCCAGCCCTGGCTCTTTTGCCGCTTGTATTCCCTTGCGCATCGCGCCAGCTTGCTGCTCAACTTGGCCTTCTGCCGATGTCGCACCAAACATCGCGCCAAAGAAAGGCAGACTATCGACCACCATCACGCCGCCGACTTTTTCGGGGATGGCAAGGCCAACTTTCATCGCCGTCAATCCGCCAAAGCTGTGCCCGATAATCTGCGGCTTTCCGCGTCCCGCATCGAAAATCATATCGTCGATATAATCTGACACGGTCATGACCAACGGCTCCAACACGGGCCCTTTGGCATTCGCGCCCGGCGCATCGCCGAAACCGCGGACTTGGACAAGATGCAAGCGGTAGCATCCGGCAAAGCTGCGCACAGTATCATCCCATACATCGCGCGGCGTCGATAGGCCGGGGATCAGGACAATATCAGGGCCATCCTTTTTGCCCGCCAGTTCGACGGTGATCCGGTCA
>CAKZNA010000073.1 GCA_937129355.1 uncultured Sphingomonadales bacterium
AATGACAAGCCACCTGTTTTTGAGGCCTATGACCTGATTGGCCTTTGTATCGCTGCCATGACGGGCATGGTATCAAGCTTGCAGTTCGAAACAAGCCGTATGGAAGAGGTTGCCGGAACCGGGTTTTCAACCGCAACCGATCTCGCTGATTGGCTGGTGCGCGACCATAATATGCCCTTCCGCGATGCTCACCATGTCACCGGCGCAGCGGTGAAAATTTGCGAAGAACGCGGCGGAAACGATTTGACCACGCTTACCGCTGATGACCTTGCCTCAATTGATGTGACATTGGCGGGATGCACATTGCCTGATCTTTCTGTTCAGGGCTCTGTAGCCAGCCGCACAAGCTCTGGCGGAACGTCGCCGGTTCGGGTAGAGGAAGCTGTTGCTGCCGCCAAAAAGGAACTTGGGATATGACGCGCAAGATCGCCGCCTTGCTTATGTTGCCGCTTTGCCTTTCGGCATGCGGGAAATATGGCGCATTGGAGACTCCCGAAGGACAGGCGCTGCCTCCATTGGCATATGGCCAGAATGCAGAGGAGGAAAAGGATTCGGCGGTCGGACAGACAGCAGAAGAACTAACCGCGCCTTCTGCGCAGGCACGTCCAGGACGGAGCGTTGAATTGCTTTCAAGGTCAGAACGCCGCGGCAAAGACCCTTTCGATCTGGCGCCCGGTTCCGAACCGGAAACCGAGGATAGCGACGAGCAGAAAGATTCCGAAGAAGCTTCTGATCCGGCCGCAAAACCACCAAATTAAGAATAGAAAATGGACCATTTCCAACCAACAGATGGCGTGCTTCACGCCGAGCAAGTATCGCTTGAAAAAATAGCGGCTGATGTAGGCACGCCCGTCTATGTCTATTCGCGCGCGACGCTGGAGCGACATGCAAAGATTTTTCGCGAGGCGCTTTCGCCGCTTGGTGATCCGCTCATCGCATTTGCAGTGAAGGCCAATCCGAACCTAGCCGTTCTCAAGGTGCTTCAACGGCAGGGCTTTGGCGCTGATGTCGTTTCGGGCGGAGAACTAATGCGCGCGCTGGCCGCCGGTATGCCGCCTGGAAAAATTGTATTTTCCGGTGTCGGCAAAACCGATGCAGAACTCTCGCTAGGGCTCGACAAGGCGATTGGGCAGTTTAACATTGAATCGCGCGAGGAAGGGCGAGAGCTTGCCGCCCTCGCCGCCGCACGGGGCGAAGAAGCGCAGGCCTGCCTTCGCATCAATCCCGATGTCGATGCCAAAACGCATGCCAAGATTTCTACGGGCAAGGCGGAAAATAAATTCGGTGTGCCATTGACCCACGCGCGCGAAGCATTTGCCGAACTGGCTGCGCTTGACGGGATGAATCTGCGCGGCGTCGCCATCCATATTGGCAGCCAGCTTGGCGACCTTGAGCCGCTTGAAACCGCTTTTGCGAAAGTCGGGAAGCTGGTGGATGATCTGCGGAGCACAGGCCATACTATCACCCATGTTGATCTCGGCGGTGGTTTAGGCGTGCCTTACCGTAAAGGCGAAATCCTGCCGTCTCCGGCTGAATATGGCGAATTGGTCGCTCGCGCTTCAAAGGGCTGGGATGTGCAACTTACTTTTGAACCGGGCCGGTTGATTGCCGGAAATGCTGGTGTGTTGTTGACCCGCGTAGTTCGCGTGAAGCGCGGCGGCAATGGGCCGCCATTCCTGATCGTCGATGCCGCGATGAACGACTTGGCCCGTCCAGCACTTTACGGCGCATGGCATGATTTTGATGCAGTCAAACCAACCGGCGAAAGAATGATGGCCAATATCGTCGGTCCGATTTGCGAGACAGGCGACACATTTGCGACCGACCGCGATTGCGACGCTCTGGCTGCCGGCGACCTAGGCGTGTTCCGCACTGCGGGGGCTTATGGCGCAACTATGGCGTCGTCATATAATTCGCGCGGCTTTGTTGCCGAGGTTCTGGTCGATGGTGATAAATATGCGGTGGTTGCCGACCGGATTGATGCAGGCGCAATCATGGATGCCGAGCGCGTTCCAGACTGGTTAGAATAAGCCGCCCGATGAAACAGCTTCCGATCTTCGTCAATCTGGCTGGCAAGAATATTGTCATGCTTGGCGAAGGCGAAGCGGCGGATGCCAAACGGCGGCTTATCGAGCGCGCAGGCGGCATCTGTGTTGACGATAGCGGGGACGGGGCGCTGCTGGCCTTTGTTGCAATAGAGAATGAATCCAAAGCTATACAAGCGGCCGATATGCTGCGCAAACGGGGCTTGCTGGTTAACGTCGTCGACCGCCCTGAACATTGCGATTTCACAACACCGGCAATCGTCGACCGCGATCCGGTATTAATCGCGGTCGGCACTAGCGGCGCTTCGGCAGGCCTCGCAAAGGCCATACGGCAAAGGCTTGAGGCGCTGCTCCCGCAATCATTGGGCCGCTTGGCGCAAGCGCTCTTGGGCGCACGCGGCGATGTTAAAAAGCGCTGGCCCGATAGCAATGATCGCCGCCGCGCAATTGATGCTGCTTTGGCCACAGGAGGCCTGCTTGACCCCTTCGCCGAACATGAAGCCGGAAACGTAGCGCATTGGACTGATGCTGAAGAGGCGGCAGTTTCAAGAGGCTTGCAGACAATCGAAATCGCAAACAACGACCCCGAGGAGCTGACATTGCGTGCAGCTAGGTTGCTAGGCGAAGCGGATCATATCTTTCACGGTTCTGGCGTTTCGCCCGAGATATTAAACCGCGCCCGCGCCGATGCGGAGCGCCATTCGGGGCCGCCGCCAAAAGAGATACCTTCAGGCCTGATACTATACCTGCGCTTGCAAGGCTCTGCCTGATCAGCCAAAGCTGCCCGCATGAGCAAAGATAATTTCCCTGACAAGATGGCGCTGTTCGGCTGCGGTAACATGGCGGGTGCCATGCTGCGCGGGTGGCTTGCAGCTGACATTGATCCAGCGCGTTTCTCCGTCGTAAAACCTACGCCTGCAAATCTGCCCAGCGGTGTATCTCACTACACGAATGCGCAAGATGCTGGCGGTCCGTTCAAAATGCTGATGCTGGGAGTAAAGCCGCAGATATTGCCGGATGTGGCCGATGACGTTCGCGGCTTGCTGGCGCCGGATGCGACGATGATTTCAATATTGGCGGGGCCGGAGCTTGAATATTTGCAATCGCTCTTTCCAGAAACCCATATCATTCGCGTGATGCCGAACCTCGCTGTCGAAATTGGCCAGTCTCCCTTGGGAATTTGGGCCGGAGATATTTCGGCGGCAGACAGGCAAAATATCGATGCCATGTTGAAACCGCTCGGCACACCCGAATGGCTGGAATCGGAAGATCAGATGGATGCTTTAACTGCTCTGGCTGGCTCTGGTCCGGCATTTGTCTATCGCTTTATCGATGCCCTTGCGGCGGGTGGAACCGCGACCGGATTGCCAGAAGGTCAGGCGCAGCGTCTTGCGGTGCAGATGGTTGTTGGCGCGGCGCAACTGGCCAGCATGTCCGACGATTTCCCTGCTGAGCTGGCGCGCCGCGTCGCAGCAAAGGGCGGGATGACGGCGGAGGGACTTGATGTGCTGGATGAAAATGGCGCGCTTGGATCGCTTGTGAAGAATACGCTTCGCGCTACGCGCGATCGCGGCGCAGAGCTGGCGCGTTTAGCCAAAGGCGAAACTACATCATGAGCGACACGTCTGGTCCAACTGACAATCCCGTAGGCGGTATGCCCGTAGGCGGCGACAAATTTGATCCCGAGATGGCGAACCAGATGATGGGCAATATCGGCCATAGCGGGTTTATCGGCATGAATTATGTCGGGCACGGCGATAATTGGGTGGAGCTGGCCTTTGATTGGCGCGAGGATTTGGTGGCCGATACCCAGTCGGGCATTATCGCCTCGTCCGCCGTGATCAGCCTGCTCGACAATGCCTGCAGCCTTTCGATCTGGACCAGACTGGGCTATTTCCGGCCGCAGGTAACGATGGACTTGCGGCTCGACTATTTACGGCCCTCGCCATCGGGAGAGCGGGTATATGGCAAGGGCGTCTGCTATCACATGACAAAGAGCGTCGGCTTTGTGCGCGGCATTGCGCATAATGGCGATCCGGAAAAACCGCTGGCCCATGCAACCGGTACCTTTATTCGCGTCGGGAATATGCTGAAATGAGCGCTCCTGAACTACCCCCATATGCCCGCGCACTCGATATCGGCGTGGCCAAAAACCCACCCGAACTAATCGGCGGCGCGCCTATTCTCTCGATGCCATTTTCGGAGAAAGTGCAAGGACGCCCCGGCTTTCTGCATGGCGGCGCGATTTCAGGCTTGCTGGAAATGGCGGCCATCGCGGCCATTCACAGCGCATTGATAGAGGCCGGGAATGATGCGCCAATAAAGCAAGCCAATGTGACGATTGATTTCATGCGCGGCGGCCTTCCTGAAATGACATATGCGCAAGGGAAAATCGCGCGCCTGGGCCGCACCATGGCCAATGTTTCGGCCTTCGCATGGCAGGGTGATCCTGACCGGATCATTGCGCAGGGGCATATGCATTATTTGATTGGCGGAAAGAAACCGGACTAGGCCTGTTCAAGCCTCTCCGTGGGTTTCAACGAGAGCGCTGGCAATGGCGTCCTCGGGACTTTTGTCGCCCCAAATGATAAACTGAAACACCGGATAAAACCGCTCACACTCGTCAACCGCCACGTCTATCAACGTTTGCGCCTGATCAAGGCTGAGCATTCCGTTGCCCGACAATAATGTCGCCAGACGGAAAACCAAAATGCCGTTATTCGCCCACAGATCAAAATGGCCGAGCCAGATTTGTTCGTTAATCATGCCCAATGCGGTGTAGATCGCCTCGCGCTTATCCGCCGGAACGCTGACATCGGGAAGCGCAAGAACTTGCATCGCTGCATCTTCTTCGCGCCAGATCGCTCGCAATTGATAGCTTGTCCAGCTGCCCTTATATTCTGCGCTGATTTCTTCGTCGCCGCTGCGTGTATAATCCCAACCACGCGCTTCAAATAACGCAGCGAGCATGTCCATGGGCGCGCATTCATCGCGTTCCATAACATCCAGCTCTTCATTATGGTCGTGCATTTTGGGGCTTTCCGCGTCGGGTTAAGGCGACCTAATGAATGCTAACTGCATGGCACGCGGAATCAGCGCAAGCTGATTTAGCCCGTGAACCCCACTTGTTTGTGGGCGGTTTGTGGAAAAGCCGAAAAGGCCTCGTTATTTCTTGTCTGCCGGCTTCTTGCGTGCAGCAGGCTTCTTTGATGCGGCTTTTTTGGGCGCTACTTTTTTCGCTGATGCTTTTTTTGCAGCAGTTTTCGTCGCCGGTTTGCGCGCGGCAGGCTTTGCTTTAACGCCAGCAGCAGCCTCTAGCTTTGCAACTCGTTTGGCCAGCTTATCCGCTTCTGCACGTGCCTTGCTAGCCATTTCCTTTACAGCGTCAAACTCTTCACGGCTCACCAGATCAAGTCCAGCCATCCATTCACGGTTACGTTCGCGGAAATTTTCTTTGGCCTCGCGGCCCACGCCAGCCATAGTGCCCGCCATGCCATTCACCATTTTGGCAAGGTCATCAAAAAACTTGTTTTCGCTCTGCATTGTTCGGGCTCCATCTGTCCATTGGGAGAAATAACCAATCCTATGTGGGTATTCAGCCGCGCAGATGCAACATATTCATTGAATATCGGCGCTGGCCGCCGGAACATACAGGCTTTCAGCTTCGGGGTTTAGATGGTCGATCTGATAGTTTAAAATCGTCGCGAAGCTAAGCCATGCAAGATAAGGCACCATCAGCCATGCAGCGGCCTTCCTAATGCGCCCGAATACCATCGTTGTCGCAAATGCGAGCAGGAAGATTATGACGATAAGATAAAGCGCGGATGTTACTTGATGGCGGCCAAAGAATAGCGGCGACCAAGCTAGGTTGGCGACAAATTGTGCAAGAAACAAGGCGATGGCCAACCCGCGCGAACGTGCGCCGCGCGCATGCAGAACCATCGCAAATGCAAGGCCTTGCATGAAGTATAGGATAGTCCACGCCACTCCGAATAGCCAGCCGGGTGGTTGCGCCTCAGGCTTAACCAATTCGGCAAACCAGCGATTTTCTTCGCCAGAACCGGAGACAGCGCCCGACAAAAAGCCGAGAAACATGACCGCTGGAATGACAAATAGCGCCCAGCGTAGCAAAGACATACGCAATTGCGATTTGGATGCTAGCTGGCTCATCTTGCTAATATTGCTCCGATTTTAAAACAGATTCGGTACTTATTCGATCATTTAGGCTACATTGCCCGCAAAGAACAAGGGCCGCCTCAACCAAGAGACGGCCCCTGTTTCAAACGGGGCCAAAGCCCCGCCAAAAGTTAATATGCCGAAATCAGGCTTTGCGTGTACCGCTAAGTGCCATTGCACCAAATGCGCCTGCAACAACTTCGCCGCTAATCGCGTCGCCATCTACGGTCGCGGTGCAGTCAAGTGACATTGGCATTGGAACAGTCATGTCCATTTTCCATTTCAGCGTCTCACCTTCCACAGTGCCGCCTTCGATATCCATCGAACCCATCGCACCGGTAAGGCTGCCGCTAAAGCTGCCGCCATCGCTATTGACCGTAAGTACCGAATTCTGGTCACCCATCGGGCTTTTTACGGTTACGTCATATGTACCATCTACTGCCATTTTATCTTCTCCTTCAATTTGGTTTGGCTACGGGTTTTTTGCTAGATTCTGCGTCTGGATTAGCAGTTTCATTCGGCATTACAATTGGCAATCCGGTCTTTTCCAATTGCGGCTTCACGGTTTTTGCATCGCCAACAACCACAAAAAGCAGGTCATCGGTCTTCAAAACCTCGCGTGACGCAGCGTCAATCTCTTGCCTTGTCATCGCCTGATATTTTTCGGGAAGCTTTTCATAATAATCATCGGGGCGGCCAAATTTAACGATCGAGCGCAACCCGCCCATCACATCGCCCGATGTTTCAAAACTTCCAGGTAGTTCCCGAACGCTGCCATTCACGGTCCGCGCCAGCTCTTCGGGCGTCACGCCTTTATCATTAAGGAATGTCTTTGTGTCCTTAAGCATTTCAACAATTGAATCGCCCGTCCTGTCCGCCTGAACCGGCGCATACATAAGGAAACTAATCTGCTCTTTGCCCGACGATATTTGGCTGCCGACGCCATAAGACCAATTTTTCGTCTCGCGCAAATTTGTGTTCATCCGGGAAAGGAAGTTGCCACCTAACACGTCATTGCCAGCCCGCAGATTTAGCAAATCATCGCTGCCCTTTAATGGGAGAACGCGGCCGCCAACAATGACCGATTGCGGCGATTTGGGGCGATCGATCAGCATGATCTTCGATGTTTGCACCGGCAGGGCAACATCGAAATTCTTCTTTGGCAAAGCCGTTTTCGGAGCCTTCCACTTGCCAAAGCTCTTGTTGAGAATCCTGGTCACTTTTTTCAGGCTGGTATCGCCAACCACGAAAATCCGGGCATTGTCAGGACGAATCCAATTTGAATGAAACGCGGCAAGATTGTCACGGTTAAGCCGCTCAACCACCTCGCTATCGCCAGTGCCTGATGGCGGAATACCATATGGATGCTCGGCACCAAACAGCTCCGGCATCAACACCCGTGTAGCAATCGAGAAAGGCCGCTTGGATTCCTTTGAAATGCGGTTGAGCTGCAAAGCACGTCCGCGCTCCATTTCTTTTTCTTCAAATGCGGGGTTGCGCACAACATCTGCCAGAAGCCCGATCGATGCTTTCAAATTTGCTGTAAGCGCCGACAAAGAAAAAATCGTTTCGTCGCCATTCGCACCTGATGAGATATTTGCACCATAACGCTCCTGCGCTTCCGCCAGCTGCGTGCTGTTTAGCGATGTCGTGCCTTCATCCATCATGGCAAGCATAAAAGATTGCGTGCCCAACGCATCTTTTGGATCAGCCGCATATCCAACGTCGAAGCTCACCGAGACTTGCACCGTTGGCACCGAAGTGCGGCGGGCAAAAACTACTTCAATTCCATTTCTCAATTTTGTGCGCTGGATGTCAGGAAAATCAAGTCCGGTCAGCGCGCCGACTTCAGGAAATTTGGTCCGGTCCGCAAATCCATTGGCTATCGGCATATCTGTGGGTTGTTCGGCTTGCCCGAAATAAAATGCTGGCTGCGATAGGCCAGCAGTTGAAGTCCCATCAGAACCGGAAGGAGCCACTACAAAACCACCCCGATCTTCGCCGCCTTTGGTTCGCTCACCCGGTTCGACCACAAGCGAGAATACAGGCCGCGACAGCCATTTTTGCGCGGCTGCGCGGACTTGCTCCGGTGTGGTCGTTGCCGCTCGCGTCAGATCGACTTTATATTTCTCTATATTACCCGAATAAAGCAGCCCTTTGGCCAATGTAGGCGCCTTGCCGCTGAACCCGCCAACCGATTCAAGTCCGCGAATCTGACCAGCGGCAAAGCGGGTCACCGCTCGTTGCAGCTCATCCTCGGTTGGTCCTTCTTTCAGGAATTTGGCGATCTGTTCATCCAGCTTCGCCGCCACAGTGGCCGGTTCGACGCCTTTTTTCACATCGGCATAGGCAACGAACTGTCCGCCCTGAGCAAATATCTGTGCGTAAGCACTTACGGCTACGGCCACCGGATCTTTGCGCACCATACTGTTATCCAGCCGCGAGCTGGAAAGCCCGCCAAGCACGGTGCCCGCCATAGAGAGCGGCACATAGTCAGGATCGTTTAAGCCGGGAACCGCCCACATGCGATAGATGCGGGTAGAGGCCACCTGATCCTTGATTGTTTTGGAAATCGGCGCGTCGAGCGTCGGCACCGGCGCGGCAACCTGATTGATTTCAGGTCCGCGCTCTATGTCGCCGAACCACTTGGCCATTTTCGTCTTCGCAGTTGCCAAATCAATATCGCCGGCGAGCACAATGATAGAATTATTCGGTCCGTAGTTGTCGCTGAACCATTTTTTTACATCTTCAAGGCTCGCAGAATCGAGATCTTTCATCGAGCCGATGGTTGAATGGTGATACGGATGGCCAGATGGATAGAGATTTTCCAACTGCTCATATTCGGTCAGGCCATAGGGATTATTATCCCCCTGCCGCTTTTCATTTTGGACAACGCCGCGCTGGATATCGAGCTTCTTTTGCGTCACAGCGCCAAGCAAATGCCCCATCCGGTCGCTTTCCAAAAACAACGCGAGGTCGAGCGCACCGGTGGGAACGGTTTCAAAATAGTTGGTCCGGTCGAACCAGGTTGTTCCATTGACATCGGTCGCGCCAACTTCTTGCAAAGGTTTGAAAATATCGACAGGCGCATTCTCGCTTCCGTTGAACATCAAATGTTCAAATAGATGCGCAAAGCCGGTCTTGCCCTTCGGTTCGTGTTTTGATCCGACGCCATACCAGACTGACACGGCCACAATCGGGGCCTTTCGGTCAGTATGGACGATGACCCGCAAGCCATTCTCCAACGTGAATGTCTCATAAGGAATATCGACCGCCTTAATCAGCTTTGAAACGGGTGCAGGCTTTGGCGCGCGTTTGGCATAGGCGGCATTAGCCATGCCCAGCGCCAATGCAGAAACAGCAATGCTAGCGGTTAACTTGCGGATCATTCTTTCTTCTCCAAATTCAAACAGGCATCCTACTCTCTTATGAAGGCTGTAGAGCGTCAAAGCAAAATCTACATAGGTATCTGGCCAGCCATCGCCCCGGTTCGACGAAACACAATACATTCGGATTACGGCCGGTAGGGCTTCCCGCCTTCCTTCAGCGCATCGGCCCATTCGAAATGTACCGGCTTATATTGCTTGTTCAAAAACAGCTTCATCTGGTCGGTATAGTGCACCGATTTCGGACGGTTGGTAGCCGCGCCGTAAGGCTGGATAGACCGGCTTTCGACCTTGCCATCCGCATCCCAAGTGACCAACATGATATAGCTGTCGCCATGGCGAACGCGCATCTGGCCGCTATCTTGCGGCTCCCACAATGTCGCGGCGCGCAAAGTATCAGTCCCGCCATCCATTGGCATATTGACCTTCCCCCGGATAAGCCGCTGCATATCCAGAAGCGGCACATCAATCCCGCCCAGCTTCATCAGATAACCATGCACTTCTTCCAACATTTCGCGCGGGTCGGGTAGCGGACGGCCGTTATAATTGTCTCGCGCCGCCATATGGACCATGGCCTCGCCGATCGCATCTGCCTTGCCGGCGCCGTCGCTGTTCCAATCCCATGTCTTAAGCAGGTCTTGCGCCTTTTGAAGTTCGGCGTCATCAGAAACGTCAACCGCCAATAGCTGCTTCATCCAACCGGCAACCCAGCTTTCGCGGCTATAGGCAGTATCATATTTCATGGTCATCAGCACCTCTGGAGTGATCTTGCCCTCTAAAGGCATCAGCTCGAGTGCGCGAATGATCCGGTTCGTCACGCGCGCCTCGATCCCCATCTCTTGCGGGAAATCGGAGCGGTTGAGCTCAGAGCCCTTGCCCGCCGCCAAAAAGGGTGTGTTGTTGGCGTTGATGACAAAACCGGAAGCGGGATCGACGATCTTGGGTATCGCATCCCAGCCGCGCGCGCCTTTCCAGATCAGGTCACTTTTGTCCCCGGGCAGCACCCCAGAATAATCGATACCCGGCATACGGTCGGGATGTAGCGCGTAATAATAATAGGCAATCTTGCCTGTTTTATCGGCATAGATAAAATTGGTCGCGGGCGTCCCGCCTGTTTGCATTGCCGTGGTCCAATCGGCATGGTCGGCGGCCTTTTGAACGCGGTAATATTGCTCCAGCGCTTTGATATTGTTGATGCCAGCATATCGGATAGCAAAGGCGCCGTTTTTGTTGATAATCACCGGCCCATGCTCGCTGCGATAGACATTTTGCGGCACCGGCAAATTAAACGGGCCAAATTTCGCGCGCAGCCAAACGCGTTTTTTGGTGAGCGGCTTCCATTCGCCATCCATCCGGTACCGTGTTCCGTCTTCATTGAGCGCGAGCTTATATACATCGATCAGATCAGGTTGATTGACCGTATTGGTCCAACCAAGGTTGCGATTATGGCCCAACAGGACAAAGGGCGAACCTGGGAACAAAGCTCCAGCCATATCCAGACCTTCTTCTGAATGTAGCACCGCTTCATACCACGCAACGCCGCCCTCATAAGGTTGATGCGAGTTGGAGATGAGCCATGTCTTTCCATCGGACATACGGCGCGGCGCAATTGCCCAAGCATTGGAACCGTTCATTTCCGGATCGGTTCCGGTTGGCGTAGCCGCCTTTTTCGCTCCGAGTTTTTCATAAGGCGGGTTTGGCGGAGCCTCATCGTCGGTTAGTTTTTTAATCGTTCCAGCTAACCCATAGAAAAATGGCGCACGCAAAACGAAACCAGCCGCCACATCTTTGCCATTCACCGGAAATAGCTTCGACAACCGAACTTCGTCTGGATGCTTTTCAGCATAGCGATTGAGGCCGGCGGCATATCCGTCAAGCACGAGCCGAACATCGGCGGGTATCTCATCATATTTGCGATCAACCGTGCCGCGCACGTCCAACAAATGCGTTACATAGTCTATCGCGGCCCCATCTTGGCCAATCATGGCCCCGCTGCGCGCGCGGGTCGATGCGACGACCTCCTGAATGACCGGAAAATCATCCTCGCTGTGGGCGTAAGCCAGGCCGTAAGCAGCATCAGCGTCAGTTTTGCCATTAATATGCGGAACGCCGAATTTGTCGCGGGTAATTTGAACATCATATTCGCGAGCAGGAGGCGCTTCGGCTTCGTGAACGCCGATCGGTTCCCATATGGCTAAGCCAATGCCGGTAACGATCACCAACACCGCCAATGTCAAAGCGATTCTCTTGAACCAGCGCATTCGTGTCTCTCCTCTTCCGCCCGCGAAGTTACACAAGTGTTAGCAGGCAACAAGCGGCAAAAAATGCTCAACCCCTTGTGTGATAAAAATGCAACATTATATATTCAGAGAATTTCCCTACATGTGTATTAGGGAAGCAAAACAGATCAAGAGGCAAGACCCATGAATCTCGACAAATTTACCGACCGCGCAAAAGGCTTCCTGCAATCGGCACAGACCGTCGCGATCCGAATGAATCATCAGCGCATTACGTCTGAACATCTGCTCAAGGCCTTGCTGGAAGACGATCAGGGCATGGCCGCTGGTCTTATAAGCAAAGCAGGTGGCGACGTTAGCAAAGCACAAACCGCAACCGACGAAGCGCTGGCGAAAATTCCCGCCGTTTCCGGCGGCGGCGCGCAGCAAACACCAGGGCTTGAAAATGATGCGGTTCGCGTTCTTGATAGCGCCGAAACCATTGCTGAAAAGGCGGGCGATAGCTTCGTTACGGTCGAGCGCCTCTTGCTTGCATTGGTTTTGGCAAAAACAACCAAAGCCGGAAAAGCGCTGGCGGATGCTGGCATAACTGCTGAAAGCCTGAATGCCGCGATCAACGAGTTACGCGGCGGACGCACTGCCGATACCGCAAGCGCCGAAGATCGCTATGACGCGCTGAAGAAATTTGCCCGCGACCTTACTGAAGTGGCCAAAGAAGGTAAGCTTGATCCGGTTATTGGCCGCGATGAAGAAATCCGGCGGACGATCCAAATATTGGCACGTCGTACCAAGAATAACCCCGTCCTGATTGGCGAACCCGGCGTTGGTAAAACTGCCATCGCCGAGGGGTTAGCCCTGCGTATCGCAAATGGCGACGTTCCGGATTCGCTCAAGGATCGCAGCCTGATGTCGCTCGATATGGGCGCGCTCATCGCTGGCGCAAAATATCGCGGCGAATTTGAAGAGCGATTGAAAGGCGTGCTTGACGAGGTCAAGCAAGGTGAAGGCGACATCATCCTGTTTATTGACGAGATGCACACGCTGGTTGGCGCTGGCAAAGGCGAAGGATCGATGGATGCTTCCAACCTGCTAAAGCCGGCTCTAGCGCGAGGTGAATTGCATTGCATAGGTGCGACAACGCTCGATGAGTATCAAAAGCATGTCGAAAAAGACCCTGCATTGCAGCGCCGTTTCCAACCGGTATTTGTTGGCGAACCCACCGTCGAGGATACAATTTCCATCCTGCGCGGCTTGAAGGAAAAATACGAACTCCATCACGGTGTGCGGATCACCGACGGCGCGCTGGTATCTTCTGCGACACTATCAAACCGCTATATTTCGGATCGCTTTCTGCCCGATAAAGCCATCGACCTGATGGATGAAGCAGCCGCGCGCATCCGCATGGAGGTCGAATCAAAACCCGAAGAGATTGAATCGCTGGATCGCAAGATCATCCAGATGAAAATCGAACGCGAAGCGCTTGCCAAGGAAAGTGATGCCGCATCGAAAGATCGCCTTGAAACATTGGAAGGCGAGCTAGCCAATCTGGAACAGGAATCGTCAGAACTTACCGGAAGGTGGCAGGCCGAGAAGGACAAAATCGCAGGCGAAAGCAAGATCAAGGAAGAGCTTGATGCAGCCCGCATAGAGCTGGAGCAAGCGCAACGCGCAGGCGATCTCGCCAAGGCGGGTGAGTTGCAATATGGCGCGATACCCGATCTTGAAAAGCGTCTGGAGGAAGCCAACGCACAAACCGAAAATGCGATGTTAAAAGAAGAAGTTACTGCCGAAGATATCGCTTCTGTCGTCGCCAAATGGACCGGCATTCCGGTTGAAAAAATGATGGAGGGCGAGCGCGACAAGCTGCTCAAAATGGAAGAGTGGATTGGTGAGCGCGTGATCGGGCAGAAAGATGCTGTCGAAGCAGTTTCCAAAGCTGTCCGCCGCAGCCGCGCTGGATTGCAAGACCCGAACCGGCCGCTGGGCAGCTTCCTATTTCTCGGCCCCACAGGCGTGGGCAAAACCGAACTTACCAAATCCCTCGCATCATTCCTGTTTGATGATGACAACGCCATGGTCCGCATCGACATGAGCGAATTTATGGAGAAACATTCGGTGGCCCGTCTAATCGGCGCGCCTCCGGGCTATGTCGGTTATGAAGAAGGCGGGGTGCTGACCGAAGCCGTCCGTCGCCGGCCGTATCAGGTTGTCTTGTTTGACGAGGTTGAAAAGGCGCATGGCGATGTCTTCAATATTCTGCTGCAGGTGCTCGACGATGGGCATCTGACCGACGGTCAGGGGCGAAAGGTAGATTTCAGCAATACGCTGATCATCCTGACATCAAATCTCGGCAGCCAGCATTTGGCGGAATTGGGCGAAAAAGACCCTGTATCGAAAGTTGAAGACGCGGTGATGGATGTAGTGCGCGGCCATTTCCGCCCTGAATTTCTTAACCGGCTCGACGAGATCATCCTGTTCCACCGCCTTGCGCTCGAACATATGAAGCCGATCGTAAAGATTCAGGTGAAGCGCGTGCAAAAACTGCTCAAAGATCGCAAGATCACGCTCGAGCTGACCGACAAAGCTTGCGCCTGGCTGGGACGTGTCGGCTATGATCCGGTTTATGGCGCAAGACCGCTTAAGCGCGCAATCCAACGGCATTTGCAAGACCCGCTGGCCGATTTAATCTTGAAAGGCGATGTCCCCGATGGCGCGACAGTTAAGGTTGAAGAAGGCGACGGCGAGTTGGTTCTGGAAGCCAAGTAAATTTTGTTCTAGGGGTTTCTCCCATGGACGATCAACAACGTAAATCACAAAGCTGGAGCTCCTATTGGCGGCAAGCCCAGCCACAAGTTTCTTGCCTGCCCGGCGCACCGCCCGCTTTGGGAAACCTGCTGGATGGTATCTGGAGCAGCTTCGCTAAATCGATAGACCGCGATTCGTCGGTGGTCGATCTCGCGTGCGGTAACGGCGTTGTTGGCTTTAGCATGAACGGCGTCGTGCAATCACTCGATATTGTAGGCATCGACTATGCCGAACTTCCGATTAGCTGGACCCCGCCATTTCCGATTTTGCAGGAATCGATCGATAAGACATCTCTTGGCGATGACAGCATGGACGCAGCCGTCAGCCAGTTCGGCATCGAATATGCGGACACGGCAAAGGTTGGTAAAGAACTAGCGCGGATATTAAAACCCGGCGGGCAGATGCAGTTCATTATGCATTATGACGGCAGTGTCATATTAAAAGCAAATGAGGTGCGAGAGAAGCTGCTATCGGACGCGAAAAGCAGCGACATCTGGACTGCGGCAAATGACCGTGACCTGCAAAAGCTACAATCGATTTTTGACGGATTGCTAAAATCACATGGCGAAACGCCGCTTTTCCTTGAAATAGCGAGCGCAGTGCGCACAGCGCTAAATTTTGAAGAAGAAGAGCGCAAAGAAGTCCTTGAAGCATTGCAGACCAGCATGGCGGGCGAATTGGATATTATTGCCAGCTTGAAATCTGCTGCTATCGGACCAAGCGAACTCGATAAATGGACAAAGAAGCTCGGCAAGCATTTCCATTTTGATGACCCCAAGGTCATTCGTATCGGAGATGATACTATCTGTTGGAACCTCACGGGTTCTCATCAGCCATGAATGAACCGCCGATGATGATAGCGGCTCGCGCCGAACAGGCCATGCGCGAAGGGCGTTTAACCGAAGCTGTTACCGATCTGGTAAAGCTAAAGTCGCTCGTACCTGAAGATCCGATGGTCCACCTGATGTGGGCATTTGCGCATCGCGGGCAAGGAAAGATTGGCGAAGCTGTTGCAGGCTTTGAAAAGGCTTTGGAGCTAAGTCCCAACGACATTGGAATACGTGGGCAATTTGCCAGCTGGCTTGACGACATTGGCGACTATGAAACGGCCGTCGAGCATTATGATCATATATTGAAGCTACAGCCCAACCATTTGGAAGCCCAGATTGACCGCGCGCTGGCATTGGCGCGTTCCAACAGGCACAGCGAAGGTGTCCGCGATCTAAAAATGATCGCTAAACTGAATGGCGGAGCTCTGCGCGCATGGTCCAATCTGGCGATCCTTCTACGTGAAGATCAACAATATGATGAGGCAGAAGCCGCTGCGCGGCATATTTTGTCACGTGACCCGGCACATCCACGCGCACATCATATCATCGCGCAATGCGCCTATGAGCAAGGAAAGCCGGCGTCGAAGCTCTTTGTCGATGGACGGAAAAAGGCGCCGGACGATTTGCGGTTGGTTGGCGGACAGGCTGCCGCCCTTATACAAGAAGGCAGCAGCGACGAGGCTTTAGATTTGCTCGATCAGACATTGGTCAACAGCCCGGAATGGGCACACGGACACAATATTCTCGCCGACTATCGCTGGCAGTTTGAGGGGCAGGACGATTTTGCAAGAAGTTTTGATGCGGCGTTGAAAGAGGATCCGAAACAGACCGCGCTGTGGTCTGATTTGATCACCTTGAAAGCTGGCGCATTGGGACATGAAGCGGCGCTTACCGTAATTGACCAAGGTAGATCGAGGCATGGTGACGATCCGCTATTTGACCTGCTGGAGGCCAACAGCAGGTCCGAACTTGGTGAGTTTGAAAAGGCAGGCGAGCTATTTGATTCCTGCAACCTTGAAAGTAGCTCCGCAGCGATGCTCTATTATGTGAGGCATTTGGCAAAAGCAAAACAGTTTGACCAATGCGCGAAGCAAGCCATGGAAATGGTTGAGAAGGGCTATGGCGGCGACGCTTGGCCATATGTGAGCACGGCCTGGCGAATGCTGGATGATCCGCGCTGGGAATGGCTCGAAGGTAACGAAGCTTTGATCCAGTCATTTGATTTAGATGGCATGACGGCAAAGCTATCAAAGCTGGCAGCAAAGTTGCGTGAGCTGCATAAATTTAATGTGCGCCCCATCGGACAGTCGCTGCGCGATGGTACGCAAACGGAGGCCGCACTTTTTTCTAACCAGGCCCCTATAATTCAATCTCTCGTGAAGCATATTCGCGGAGCAGTCGAAGAATATCTTGAGAAATTGCCGGCGGCCGATGCAAAGCACCCGTTGCTTGGCATGGCGCGCGACAGTTTTCGTTTTACCGGTAGTTGGTCGGTGCGGCTTACCGGTGCCGGTTTTCATGTCAATCACATCCATAATCACGGAAGTATCAGTTCGGCCTTTTATGTTGCGCTGCCCGATGGGATCGGTAACGGCAAGAAGGGCGCACATGATGGCTGGCTGGCCTTTGGCGAACCCGCAGCAGAACTTGATACTGGTCTGCCGCCTATCCGGATGATTGAGCCAAAGCCAGGGCGATTAGCGCTGTTCCCGTCAACCATGTGGCACGGCACGCGCCCATTTGGCGATGGTGAGCGTTTGACATGCGCCTTTGATGTCGGGCTTTTGAACAAATAGGCTGGCTCCCGCCCCCCAAGGGAACATACAATATCTAACGCCTATGATGCCCGGGAATAGTTTGGGCCGGTTGCAGCGCAATTGATCCGCGACCATTTGACCTCCGCCTTGAGCCAGTAGAACGGCACTACCGGGCTGGCCGCTATTTGCCCAATATTTCTAAATTCTGACGCTCAAAAGAAAAGGGCGGACCCGCAGGCCCGCCCTTATTCTTTTCAAATTCGCGTTAGCTTAGAACTTCATGCTTCCGCGGAGGAAGAACTGACGTCCAACTGGATCATACTGACCAGCATAAGTGTTACCGTTTCCTGGGTTGTAAGCACCACCGATGATTGGCGGATCTTTGTCCAGAAGGTTGTTTACACCAAGGCCGAATGTGAAGTTGTCAGACACATCAACCGATGCCGACAGATCGAACCAGCTAAATGCACTAATGCTGTCACGATCATCGCCTTGCGATCCGCAAGTGAAGTCAGCTGACAAGCAATCAACTTCAACTCCGCCGAAATAACGCCAGCCAAGATTTACCGACCAACCACCAGCAGCGCGGTAGCCCGCACGGACACGGTGACGGTATTTAGGCTGTGGCGAACCAGCAGTTGCACCGAAATAACCAACGGTGTCGCGGAAGGTAGCAGCAACGCCGCCGCCAGCTGTGCCAGGAGGCAAAGTAGCGAATTCGTTGTTGATCGTGTATGTCCCGGCATAGTCGAGATAGATTGAACCATCATTCAACGCATAGTCATAACCAAGACCCAAATCGATTCCTGAGGTTTTCAGTCCACCAAGATTCTGCTGCGTGTTGGTAATGAAACCAGCTTGACCGAGCCATAGCGAACCTGAACCAGGCGCACGGTTAATCAACTGACAGAACTGACCCGTTGGATCAGCAGAGCCGATGCAAAGATCAAGCGCCGTCTGACCACCAACGCCAGCAATCGCACCAGACAATTCAATGTTGAAATAGTCAACCTGAGCAGAGAAGCCGGTTAGGCCAAGCTGCGTACCGTCAACGGCAACACCAACGGTCCAAGAGTCTGATTTCTCAACATCAAGGTTAGGGTTACCACCGCCGAGCTGGTTATACTGACCAGCTGGGTTGGAAACGATCAAGCCACCGTCATACTGCGCGGCGGTTACGCCCGAAGCGAGACAACCTGCACGGTCACCGGTTGGTGCATCACCGACATTGGTCACTGCGCATGGATCGGTACCACCGAAGAGGCCCAGACTCTGAGGTGAGAACAACTCAACCACGTTTGGTGCACGGACTGCACGGTTGTAAACACCGCGGATCTTGATGCCAGCAACCGGAGCCAAGATAGCGCCAATTTTGTACGTGTGTGATGTACCCGATGATGTGTAGTCGGACAGACGATAGCCAGCATTAATGCTGAAGCTGTCGACGATACCGTCAGAAATCAAAGGAATGTCAATCTCACCGAAGATTTCGCGAACCGCGAAGTCACCGCTGACCGGAGCAGTTGGTCCGCCCTGACCAGCCAAAGTACCTTCAGAGAAGTTCTGATCAACGCGCAGAGCATACTGCTCTTTACGATATTCGGCACCAAGTACGACTCCGATATCATCGGCGCCCAGTGGGTTACCAAGAAGACCAGAAACGTAACCACTGACAACAAATGTTTCCAAATCGGCATTTTGCAG
>CAKZNA010000074.1 GCA_937129355.1 uncultured Sphingomonadales bacterium
TGGGACTGATAGGGCAATCGTAACCTTCTCGTCATTTTCCTACAGACCACGGCCGACACCGGCAATCGTTCCACCGGTTCCGGCTGCACATGTAAAGCCATCAACACGCCCGTCCATTTGTTCCCAAATTTCGACAGCGGTTGTTTCGATATGCGCCTTGCGGTTCGCAATATTATCAAATTGGTTTGCCCAAACCGCATTATCAGTTTCTTCCGCAATCCGGCGCGAGGTATGCACAAAATGCCCCGGGTTTGAGTATGGTGCGGCGGGTACCAGCACCAGCTCTGCGCCCAAGGCGCGAAGCGTGTCCATCTTCTCACGGCTTTGTGTCTCGGGCATCACTATGATGGTTGTGTAGCCAAGGGCATTGGCCACCAGCGCTAACCCAATACCGGTATTCCCTGCCGTACCTTCAACGATAGTGCCGCCCGGTTTTAGCAACCCCTGCCGCTCTGCATCGCGTACAATGAAAAGCGCAGCACGATCTTTTACCGAGGCACCCGGATTGGCGAATTCACATTTCCCGTAAATCTCTGCTCCGGCCTGCTCGCTTGGCCCTTTCAAAAGAACCAGCGGGGTGTTGCCGATCAAATCCAATGTGTTTGCGGTCGTCTGCATTGGGTGCTGGTAAATCCGGTTGTCCTTTTTCGCAAGCCAATGCAGCCCAAGAATTTCTGGGCAGGCACCATGCTAAGCTTTTCGACAGCCATTCATACCGGACATCCGTATTGTTTTGTCGTCGCAAAAGCGCGCTTTGCCGAAAATCGTAAATCTGATGTTGTAATAGTATATCATTTCCTGCAAGTGACTGCCGCAACGAATGACGGAAAACAAGGTTCGCAATAATGCCGCCCCGAAATGCCAAGTTCTTGACCGCAACATCTGCCATTGCTTTCATGCTTCTTCCTGCCCCTCTATTGGCGCAAGAAGCACAAGCTGAACCGGAAGCGGCCAAGAAGAGCGATGACGATTTTCATAGCGACAACTCAATCGTTGTTACGGCACCCTATTTTGAGCGACTGGATTTTCTGGCGGGCACATCGGCATTGTCCGGAGAAGAGCTTGCAGAAAATTCGCGCGGCCAGATTGGTGACATTCTAACCGGCCTGCCCGGTGTTTCGGCAACCAGCTTTTCACCCGGTGCTTCGCGCCCCGTATTGCGCGGCTTTCAAGGGAACCGTGTCGCGGTCCTAACCGATGGCATCGGCAACATCGATGTTTCCAATACATCGGCAGATCACGCCGTGACCATCGACGCCCTGACAACCGACCGCATCGAAGTATTGCGCGGTCCGGCGGTCCTGCTGTTTGGCGGGCAAGCTTCCGGCGGCGCGGTCAATATCATCGATAAACGAATCCCACGCAAAATTCCCGAAGAAGCTATCCATATCGACGCGCTTGCCGGTTTCTCTACCGCGGCAGATGAATATTCGGTAGGTGGTTCTGTCGATGTTCCGTTGACAAGCCGCCTCGTGGTTCATGTCGACGGTAGCTATCGTGACAGTTCGGATTTGCGGACGGGCGGCTTTGTGCTTGCCCCGGCATTGCGCGCAGAGCGGCTGGAATTTGCGGCTGAGGAACGCGAAGAAGGAAATATTGGAGAAGCCGAAGAAGCAGAGGAGCTTGCCGCGCTTAGAGGAGAAATTCCAAACAGCGCCGTGCGCACCTGGACCTTTGGCGGCGGCTTTGCTTTCATTGATAACGGCGGAAACCTTGGCGCTTCATTCAACATTTATGACACGCTCTATGGCGTGCCGGCACGGCCCGGCGCGGGACATCACCATGAAGAGGGTGAAGAGGAAGAAGCACCTGTAACGATTGACCTGCGTCAGTATCGTTACGATTTTCGCGGTGGTTTAAATTTGGGCGGCGGCTTCTTTGACAAACTGAACTTGCGCGCTGGCTATGCCGATTATGAGCATATCGAATTTGAAGGTGACGAGGTCGGGACGCGCTTCTTGAGCCAAGGCATCGAAGGCCGCGCCGAACTTGTGCAGGCAGAACGTAATGGCTGGAAAGGTGCCAGCGGCATCCAGTTCCAAGTTCGCGATTTTGAAGCGATCGGAGCCGAGGCATTTGTGCCGAAAAACACCGCCAATCAATTCGGTGTTTTCACGCTGCAAGAATTTGCATTGGGCGGCTTCGAAATAGAAGCAGCATTGCGCTATGACCGCGCCAATCTGAAGGCGCAGTCAATTGCCGCAGATCGAAGCTTCTCCAACATGTCTGCGGCGCTTGGATTGTCATGGGCGGCTGGCGACTTTAAATTTGGTGCCAATGTCTCACGCACAGGACGTGCGCCGTCTGCGGAAGAGCTTTTCTCTAACGGCCCGCATATTGCCACACAGGCATTCGAGATTGGCGATGTAACCCTGAACAGCGAACGCAGCTGGAATGGCGAAATATATGCACGTTTCGATACATCGGGCGCGGAGTTTACTGCCACGCTGTTCGCCAATCGTTTTTCAAACTTCATTTATGAAAATGCAACTGGCGCAGAGGAAGACGAACTTCCGGTCTTCCAGTATTTTCAGGACAAGGCCCGTGTTTGGGGCGTCGAAATTCAAGGGTCGGCACGCGTCGCAGAAATCGGAACAACGCAAATTGTCGTCGATGGCGTCGCCGATTATGTGCATGCCAACATTACGGGCATCGGGGCCGCGCCGCGTATCCCGCCTTTGCGTTTGCTTGGCGGAGTAGAACTGCAGAATGGCAATTTCGACATTCGCGGTGAAGTCGAATGGTCAGATAGCCAGAACCGGGTTGCGACTTTTGAAACGCCGACCGATTCTTTCACGCTTGTGAATGCGTCAGCAAGCTGGCGGCCATGGGGCGAGGCCCGCAACATTGCGTTGTTATTCGCGGTGAATAATATCTTTGATGTGACCGCGCGCCGTGCCGCATCTTTCACCAAGGATTTTGTTCCACTATCCGGTCGGGATTTCCGGGTAACGGCACGCTTTAGCTTTTAAGCCTTCAATCGTCATACTAGGTTAAGGTGCGCGCCAACAATAATCGCGCCTTAGCCTAGGAGACAGCCATGCAAAAATTAATGACCGCAATTTTGATGGGCAGTTTTGTCCTTCTTGCCGCCTGCAATACAGTCAAAGGTCTTGGCAGAGATATTGAATCGGTGGGCAAAACCGGCGAGGAAGTGATCAACTAGTCGCTGGATTCCAATTCGGCAGAAGTTTGCAGGTCGGTCTCTACTTCTGCCTTTTTCCGGCGCGTGATGCGAATAAAGATCAGCGCGGCTTCATACAGCAGGCATAGCGGTATCGCGAGCAGCAGCTGTGACACGACGTCGGGCGGCGTTAAGATGGCGGCTAACACAAAAGCACCGACAATCGCATAGCGGCGGCCAGCGCGCAGCTGCTCCAGCGAAACGATGCTCGCCTTTTCAAGTAGGATCAGCAAGAGCGGCATCAGGAACGAGATGCCAAATCCGAATATGAAGGTTGTTACAAAGCTTAGATAGTTCTCAACGCCTGGTAACGCTTCCTGATTTACGCCGCCAACATCGCCGGAAAAACCGAGCAGGAATTTGAGAGCAACCGGCATGGCAACGAAATAGGCCATGCAGGCGCCAAGGGTGAACAATACTGGTGTCATCAACAGGAACGGCAAGAACGCCTTCTGTTCCTTCTGATAGAGTCCTGGTGCTACAAACCGCCATATCTGCGTTGCGAAAACCGGAAATGAAACCATCAACGCGGCAAAGAAGGCCACCTTGATCTCGACAAAAAACGCTTCGAATATTTTGGTATATATGATCCGACCCTGCCCTGCCTCCAGCAAAGGTTGCACAAGAATAGCAAATATCGGGCGAGCAAAATAGAACGCAACGCCGAAGGCAATCGCAAAGGCGACAAAGCACCACAGCAAACGTTTACGAAGCTCGATAAGATGATCGAGCAGCGGCATCCGGCTTTCATCCAAGGGCTCGGCCTCGGCACCGAGCTCGGCGTCCATTTCTTTCGCTGCCTCACTCATTTGGGAACGTCCGGCGCGTCAAGCCCGGCATCAGGTACATCTCCGTCACCTTCATGCATTTCCGGCACATCGGGATGTTCGCGCATTATCTTGTCATTTTCTGCCTGCCACTGCGCTTCCATATCTTTCAGTTCAGACTGGCGCACCATATCATCAAGGCCAAGGCGGAATTGCGCAGCCACACTGCGCGCCTTGCCAACCCAGCGCCCCGCCCAGCGCAATACATTGGGCAGATCTTTCGGGCCAATGACCAGCAAAGCCACCAAAGCAGCGAGCATAAATTCGGAAGAACCGAGATCAAACATGGGCTAAATCGAACATAGCGGGCCTTTTATACAGCGCGCATTCAAGCCGTTTTGTCGGCCTGCTTCTCGCTATCGGCTGCTTTTTTGGCGTCTTCGATCTGTGCAGCTGGCTTTTCATCTTCTTCGGCCATGCCTTTTTTGAAACTCTTAATACCGTCGGCAACATCGCCCATCATGCCGGAAAAGCGGCCTTTGCCGAAAAGCAACAGAATGATGATACCCACGACAAGCCAATGCCAGATACTGAAACTACCCATGATAAACTCCTGATGGGAAAAACGACCTAAACTTACATATACCCTATTTAGGCTTCAGTGTCGTTAATTTCCACCTCGTTAGTGATTTCAGCGTCACTATCGCTATCATCAGCTTCTTCTTCGCCCGTTTGCATTTCATCGAAGACGGTATCGACCGGATCGAGCAACCCTGCGGCTTTCAGATCATCAATGCCGGGCAAATCGCGGCGGCTTTCTAGGCCAAAATGGGTTAGAAACTCAGGCGTTGTCGCGTAAATTAGCGGCCGTCCGGGAACCTCTCGCCGCCCAGTGGGCCGCGTCCAGCCAGCTTCCATCAGCACATCCAGCGTGCCTTTCGATATCTGCACGCCGCGAATGGCTTCAATCTCTGCGCGGCTCACCGGTTCGTGATAGGCGATGATCGACAATGTCTCGACGGCGGCGCGCGATAACTTGCGGGTTTCTTCTTTCTCGCGGCGTAGCAAATGCGCGAGGTCTGCCGCTGTTTGGAAATGCCAAGATTTGCCGCGCTGAACCAGCTCTATCCCGCGGCCATCATAATGTTCCTGAAGCGACACTAGAGCCGCACGAATATCAACATCACCGCCGACATATCCACGTATCTGTTCGACCGTTAACGGTTCCTGCGAGGCGAACAAAGCCGCTTCGACGGCCCGCAAGGTGGGGTCATGCTCAATCATCATGCGCGCTTCCTAACCATCAGCGGTGCAAAGCTCTCGTCTTGCTTTAACTCGATCGCACCTTGCTTCGCCAGTTCAAGAGTGGCGAGAAAGCTGGAGGCAAGCGCCGATTTTCGCAAAGCCGCGTCCGCCCCTAATGGCAGAAACGCCTTAATGTCAGTCCATTCGATCGCGCGGCCAATCATCGCAGACACGCGTTCCAGCGCTTCTTCTAATGTCATCACCTGCCGCTTCTTCACCACATGCAATGCTGGTTGTGTACGTGCTTTCACCTGCCCGTATGCGGTAATCAGGTCGAAATAGCCGCAGGTCCATGCGCGCTTTTTGATAGTGCGCAAGCCTTCCGGATTACCGCGCAGAAAAATATCGCGCCCAATCCGGTCCCGCGCCATGAGCCGCGCGCCGCTCTCGCGCATCGCGTTGAGCCGTTCCAGCCGCAGTTGCAGGCGTAGCGCCAATTCTTCGGGCGACGGATCAGCTTCCGGATCTTTAGGCAGCAGCAGCGCCGATTTCAGATATGTCAGCCACGCGGCCATCACCAGATAGTCTGCAGCAAGTTCCAGCTTTAAATCACGCGCTTCATTGATAAATTCCAAATATTGCCCGACCAACTCGACGATAGAAATTTGCCGCAAATCAACCTTCTGGTTCCGCGCCAGCATAAGCAGGACATCAAGCGGGCCTTCCCAGCCATCGATATCAATCTTCAATATATCGGGATTATCCGCCTCTTCGGCATAAGGCGGCGCTTCATCCTCGACGAATAAATCAAGCGCCATGCGATGCCCCGGTTGGCGCCTTCGTCAGTTTTGCGCCTGCGCCGTCTCTAGCCTGGGTCAGTAACGTATCGCGTTTCGCCAGAAGCCCCGCCAATTCGTCTTGCGGCGCGGCCTGTTTTCGGTCCACCATCGCCACATCAATCCGCTCTTTCGCTTTGGCGCCAATATCCGGAAGCTTGTTGGCAATCCGGATCATTTCATCCATCCGGCCCCAGCAGTTCAGCGCAATGTCACAGCCCGCCTCAACGCAGCCCGCCGCGCGGTCGCTGACATCACCGGATAGCGCTTTCATATCCAAGTCGTCGCTCATCAATAGGCCATCAAAGCCAATCTGGCTCCGAATTACGTCATGGATGATTTTCGGCGACATGGTCGAGCATAGCTCCTTATCCCAGGCATCGAACATGATATGCCCAGTCATGCCCATCGGCGCGTCGCTCAGCTTTCGGAATGGCTCTAAATCCTGCTCAAGCTCCTTCGCGCTGGCCGATACATGCGGCAGATCATAGTGGCTATCAATCGCGGCGCGCCCCTGCCCCGGCATATGCTTGACGCAGCCAACCACACCGCCGCGCGCAAGCCCATCGATGATTGCGCGGCCCAATGCCGCTACCTTCATAGGGTTATCACCTAGCGCTCGGTCGCCGATAGCGGCATGCGTTTCCGGCACGAGAACATCCAGCACAGGCAAGCACTTCACCGTCACGCCAACTTCATCCAATGTCAGCGCCAATGCTTCGGCATTCACCCGCGCCGCCTCTATCGCGGCCATCGGAGACACGTCGTAAAGCGCATCAAAGCTGCCTCCGGCCGGAAAATCCGGCCATACGGGCGGTTTCATGCGCACAACGCGGCCGCCTTCCTGATCGATCAATATCGGAAGGTCATTATTTCCGTGCAGTTCGCGTAAGCTATCGGTTAGCGCGCGCATTTGCGCCCGACCTTCGATGTTACGGGCAAATAGAATATACCCTGCCGCATCGGCTTCTTTGAAAAAAGACCGCTCGTCTGACGTTAGTTCCAGACCGGAAAGTCCAAAAATCACCGGTTTCATTTGATTGCTCCGGAATTATCCATTGCATCCATTTATGCAGCAAAGCCGCCACACACAAGGCGTAGGCGTCATTTTCCAGCGAATAAGCTGTGCAAAAAAGAAAGCCGCAGCACAGCATCCTGTACCGCGGCTTTAGCCACACCCCTGGCCCAAATCTTTATTTTACAATCAGGCAGTTTTCGCCTGCTGCTTTTAGCTTCGCGCAAAGCTGCTGTGCTTCGCCCGCGCTGGACGCTGCTGCCTGCAACCGGAAAACCTTGCGTCCACCGCCAGCAGAACCTTCCGCAACGCGGTGTTTCACGCCGTTCAGGAAACCAAAGCGTTTGGACATATTGGCCCATGTTTCTTTGGCATTGGCAACATCACCAAAGGCACCGAGTTGCACGAATGTGGAACCCGAAGCGATCTTATCATTACCTTTTGCGGCGGGCGTAGCTGCTTTTCCACTGCCAACAGTTGAGTTGGTTTTCTTGCCGCTTGCCGCTGAATAAGCAGCATCGCCTTCACCTTCAAACTTCTTGCCGCCAGCTTCTTCCGGACGCACTTTATAATCGCCTTCTTGCGCAGCGATAAGCTCTCCGGTGCCTTCAGACGTTCCGGCTTGATTGCGCTGCATATAGTAAATACCGCCCACTATGGCGGCAAGCAGGGCAAGCCCGCCAAGCACCAATGCAGCGACTTTTAGTGGCGACGACCCATCGTCATATTCATAGCCATCGGCTGTTTCCAGCCATGGAAGACGATCCGGATCATCAAGGTCCAATCCATCATTTACTTCGTCATTCATGGCTTAACCCCTCAAATTTACTTACATGCTTTCCGCAGCCTCAACGCCCAATAGGCGCAGACCATTGCGTATAACTTGCCCGATATTGGCCGCCAAGAAAAGCCTTGCCTCGCTTAGCTGTTTATTTTGTCCCAATATGAAGCGCTTATCCGGCTGGTCATTACCGAGATTCCAATATGTATGGAACGCAGACGCCAAATCATTGAGGTAAAAGGCAACTCTATGCGGTTCCGCGGCCTTGGCAGCGGATTCAACTATACGCGGAAAATTCGCGGCTTCGCGCACCAAAGCAAGCTCTTCGGCGCCCAATAGGTCAATATGTTCTGCCGACGGCGCAAAGCCCTCTTCATCCATACCTTTGCGCAAAGTAGAGCAAATCCGCGCATGGGCATATTGCACATAGAATACTGGATTATCCTTCGATGCCTCTATCACTTTGGTAAAATCAAAATCCATTTGCGCATCGGATTTCCGCGTCAACATCGTGAAGCGCACAACATCCTTGCCGACTTCTTCGACCATATCGGCAATGGTGACGAAGTTGCCTGACCGCTTAGACATTTTAATGGGCTCGCCGCCACGCAACAGCCGAACCATCTGTACGAGCTTAACGTCAAACTCAGTTTCACCGCCGGTCAGTGCATTCACCGCCGCCTTGATGCGCTTCACCGTCCCCGCATGATCCGCGCCCCAGATATCGATCAGGCGGTCTGCATTCTGGCTTTTCTGGTAATGATAGGCGAGGTCAGCACCGAAATAGGTCCAGCTGCCGTCCGATTTCTTGATCGGCCGGTCTTGATCATCGCCATATTGCGTTGAGCGGAAGAGCGGCAGCGTGACAGGCTCCCAGTCTTCGATTTCCTTACCCTTGGGCTTTTCCAATTCGCCATCATAGACGAGATCATTCTTGCGCAGGTATTTCTCCGCGGCTTCAGCCTTGCCCTCTTCATGCAATGCGGCTTCGGATGAGAAAAGATCGTGATGGATGCCGAGCAATGCCAGGTCGCCGCGGATCATATCCATCATATCGCTGACAGCTTCCTTGCGAAATAGAGCCAGCCATTCACCTTCGTCAGCGCCGGAATATTTGTTGCCAAATTCTTTAGCCAGCCGATTGCCAACTGGTTTCAAATAGTCGCCGGGATATAGACCTTCGGGTATTTCTCCGATTGTCTCGCCAAGCGCCTCTAAATACCGCAAATGTGCCGACCGCGCCAGCGTATCAACCTGCCCGCCGGCATCATTGATATAATATTCGCGGATAACCTTATGCCCGGCAAATTCCAGCAAGCTGGCGAGCGCATCGCCAACAACAGCGCCGCGGCAATGGCCCATATGCATGGGGCCGGTTGGATTGGCCGAGACATATTCGACATTGACTGCCTTGCCTGTCCCGATATCCGATTGGCCGTACTCATCGCCGAATTCAGCAATCGCTGTCAGTTCTGCACCCCAAACCGATGGATCGAGGCGCAGGTTAATAAATCCTGGCCCGGCAATGTCGGCTGACGAGATACTATCCAGTTTTTGCAATTCAGCCACTAGCAATTCGGCCAAGGCGCGCGGGTTTGTACCCGCCGGTTTTGCAAGCACCATGGCCGCATTGGTAGCCATATCGCCATGCGCCGCGTCCTTTGGCGGCTCGACCACAACATTCTTGCGCTCCAGATCGGCTGGCAAAGCGTCTGCGGCAACCAGCGCATCCAGCGCATCGTTTAAAAGAACGGCAAAACGGGCAAAAATCGTCACGGGCTATCTATCCTGAAAAGAATCTACTTGCGCGGAGCTTCGCGCTTTCGCTGCGCGTCTAGCCCAAAGAGCAGCCAAGCTAAAGAGCGCATTTGACGCACCATCTTTTGAGCTTTGCCTTGCATTCCTGCAAACTCCCATCCTACCAACTAAATAGAGAACAGGAGAGACAAGCATATGATTACCGCTGGCGATGACTATCCGCTGCATCAAACACCCGAACCAGTTGCCTATGCAGGGTCGGATAGAAACTTCTATGATCGCTATTTCTTCAACGGCTACAGCGCGGATGGAAGTTTGTTCTTTGCGGCGGCGATGGGCTTCTATCCGCAGCTTGGCATTGTCGATGGTGCATTCTGTCTGACAATTGACGGCGTTCAGCATAACTTGCGGGCTTCGCGGCATTTGCATGGCGACCGGATGGAGCTTTCTGTTGGTCCGATTAGTATCGAGATTGTCAAACCGCTGAATGAGCTTCGCCTTCAGGTCACCGGAAATGACAGCAGCATCACGGCTGACCTCACATTCACGGCCCGGCACCTGCCGATAGAAGAACCGCGCTTCACACGGCGCAATGGCACACGCATGTTGATGGATGTCACCCGCATGACCCAGAATGGCGCTTGGTCGGGTACCATCATGAAAGACGGCCAGGAAATCGTGGTTGATGGCAACGCCGTGCTGGGCACCCGCGACCGCAGCTGGGGCATTCGGCCCATCGGCGCATCCGAACCGCAACCACCAATAGGCGGCAATCTGGCGCAATTTTACTGGCTTTGGGCTCCATGCAATTTTGATGAACATGCCTGCTTCGCACATACTAACGATGATGCGGGCGGCGAACCATGGAACCGGCGCAGCGTGATTGCCCCGCTGACAGGCGAGATGCAGGAAGCCGATAATCAACCTGTTTCAACGCAATATAGAGCGGGCACACGTAGAGCCTCTCAGGCCAAATTCAGCCTTGGCGAAAACCGCAGCCTGACGGTTACGCCGACGGGCCTTGTCTTTTACATGAGCGGGCTGGGCTATACCCATCCGGAATGGGGGCATGGCATGGATCATGGCGGAGATGCTGTTGCTTATGACCATATCGACTTGGCTTCAGTGGACGACAATAATCCGGCCAATCTGCATATTCAGGCGCTTAGCAAAGCGGTCTTGAATGATTGCGAAACCGAGCATTCCGGCATTGGCGTGCTTGAACAGATGCTCGTCGGTCCGCATGCGCCGAGCGGCTTTGCCGAAGCTTGGGATATGGCCAAATGATTCCCATGCATCCTGATGAAATGGATAGAAGCTGGATTGAGGAAAAACTAGGCGCGCCGTCCGGTTCGCTTGCTTCGGTCGCGCCAGCTCCGGTGGGCACTGGCCAAATGTGCGACAGCTTCCGGCTCACGCTGGATTGGGAAAGCCATGATGGCCCGGCAACCATCGTGGCCAAATGCCCCAGCACAGACCAAGCCAGCAGGAACATCGCAAAGCTGGTACATAATTATGAGCTAGAGATCAGCTGGTACCGGGACCTCGCGGCCGGCAACAATGTTAATTGCCCGCATTGCTACCACGCGGAAATTGCCGAAAACGGCGTGGATTTCGCGCTTCTGCTGGCCGATGTGGCCCCCGCCACGCAAGGCGATCAACTTAAAGGAGCCGGCGAAGCACAACTCATCGCTGCGATTGACGAACTGGCGATATTGCACGCACACTATTGGAATAGCGCTGAGCTGGAGAAACATGCGTGGCTACAATATGGTTCGACCAACAAGGAGCTCGTCCGGCAAATGCTGCCCAGCCTCTATGTAGGGTTTCGAGAACGCTATACTGGCCGCCTCGCCCCTGAAATACTCGAAATGGGCGACGAGTTAATAGCAGGTATCAACGGATATCTAGACTATGAACCGCATGCGCTCACCATCACACATGGCGATTTTCGGCTGGATAATTTGTTATTCGCGCCGAGTAAGCGGGTTGTGGTGGTAGACTGGCAAACGGTTGGCGTCGGATGCGGCGCGGCCGACCTGTCCTATCTTGTTGGCACGAGCATTGCCGATCCGAAATTGCGGACTAATGGCGAACGAGGATGGTTCGACCATTATATTGCTGCGCTAAAAACCCATGGTGCATCGCTCGACGATGACCGCTGCTGGGACGAATATCGGCGCTATGCCTTTTCGGGTTTTATCATGGCCATATTCGCATCAATGAATGTCGAACGGACCGAACGCGGCGATGAAATGTTTGCAGTTATGGCAGAACGGCCCGCCAGACAGGCCCTGCATCTTGATAGTTTGACGCTACTGCAAGCTGGATAAAGTCGCAAATTATCGGCAGAAGACAACCAAAATATCACAAGTTTTGGTAATTTTCGAATACTGCACATAGGCCATTGCGCAAATAAAATGCGGTGATAGTATCGATAATTGAGGCAGTGGATCAGAATTCCGGAAAACGGGATCGTAAAGTCCATTGTTATGGGATAACAAAGAGGAGAGACCTGATGAAAATCGGTAGAAGTTTGGTACGTGCAGCAATGCTGTCTTCGATCAGTATAGGCTCTGTTGGGGTCGCAACCAGCGCAATTGCTCAAGATGCAGCGGCGGCCGCAGAGGAAGATGATGACGTAATCGTCGTTACGGCACAGCGCCGCGCACAATCCCTACAAAAAGTTCCTATCGCTGTTTCGGCCTTTGATGCTGATGCTCTTGAAGCTCAGCAGATTGAAAATGCCAGCGATTTGCAGCTCACTCTGCCGAATGTTTCATTCACAAAAAGCAACTTTACCGCATCCAGCTTTACCATTCGCGGAATTGGCGATCTGTGCGTCGGTGTTTCTTGCGATTCAGCGACAGCTATTCACATAAACTCTGCGCCTCTGTTTGGCACGCGCCTGTTTGAAACCGAGTATTTCGATCTCGAACGGCTCGAGGTTCTTCGCGGACCACAAGGCACATTGTTTGGCCGTAACGCGACGTCCGGTGTGGTCAATGTTGTGACTGCCAAGCCAAAACTAGGCGAGCTTGGTGCCTCTGTTGAAGGCGAATATGGCAACTTCAACTCGATCAAAGCCAAAGCAATGATCAATGTACCAATTGGCGATACCCTAGCTGTCCGCGCGGCCGGTTTCTACCTGAAGCGCGACGGCTATACCGAAAACCTGTTTAATAATACCCGTATCGATGGCCGCGACATGTTCGCGGTTCGCGGTTCTATTCGTTGGGAACCAACGCCGGACACAACGCTCGACATCATGGCTTATTATTTCCGCGAGGATGATGATCGTGCGCGTATCCAGAAACAGCTTTGCCAGCGCGACCCTACTGGCGTGCTTGGCTGCCTGAATACACGCCGTGATTTTGCGAAAGTGAATACCAATGCCTCCTTTACAGGCACGCTTGGTTCGTCGGAGTTCTTCGCAATCAATGGTCTTCCCGGAGCGATTGGCCTCAACAGTCTATACGGTCCAGACGGGCATGCAGGCTTTATTGAACCAAATGATGTGCGGCAAGTACGCACAGATTTTACGCCTGAATATTTCACCGACGAACTTCAGTTGCAGGGCCATATCGAACATAATTTCGGTGCAGTAAAACTCGGCGTAACAGGCACCTATCAGGAAACATCCGTAGATTCTCGTCAAGACTATAACACATCGGTAGTGAACGCGACGACCTACAATGCGGCGCTTGCGACCTTCAACGCGCTCTCCGCCGGCGGCGTGGGGCCGCTTGGAGCGTTCCAACCAGTACTTGATGCGACAACATCCGGCGCGCAGTTTTGTACTTCAGATACAGATGAAACTGGCCTTGGTTCATATGGCGGTAACAGGATATGTTCTGATACTCCGCTATCTTTCGATAGATCAAACCAATCCGGTTCGGCCTGGTCGGCAGAGGCAATCTTGTCGACCGATTTTGACGGTGCGTTCAATTTCTTGTTGGGCGGTATCTATGCCAAGACGCACACGACGGAAAATAGCTACTATGTGAATGCATGGGCGATCGATTATATTGCTGGCGTTCTTGGAGGCGGTGCAGGATATCTTGGCACCCCGTTCTTCCGCAACAATACGCGGGATTTCCGCCTGAAATCGTTTGGTATCTTCGGGGAGGGTTATGTCGATATTAGCGATGAACTGAAACTGACAGTCGGTTTGCGCTATAACAACGATAAAAAGTCCGTCGAAGCACGTTCGACGCTGGCCAGCTTTCTTGTGCCCTTCGGTCAAACTGGCGATGCGTTCGATTCGCCCTTTGTTGGCGCCTTTGATGCCGACCCAGGCACAGCCGGAAACCAGCTTGTTCAACGAGGTAACGTTTCGTTCAGTGAATGGACAGGCCGTGCGGTTCTGGATTACCAGTTCACGCCGGATAATCTAATCTATGTATCCTATTCCCGCGGCTATAAATCGGGGGGTATCAACCCGCCATTGCAGCCTATTTTTGCGGTGCCGGAGAGTTTCGGTCCAGAAAAAATTGACTCATTTGAAATCGGTTCAAAAAATGTCTTTGGCGATGGAGCTTTGGTCCTGAACGCAACGGCCTTCTATTATAAATATAAAGACTTGCAGCTTAGCCGGATCATCGCTCGTACATCAGTCAACGATACAATTGATGCCGATGTGTATGGTGTCGAGTTAGAAGGCGTGCTTCGTCCCGACCCTGATGTCATGATCAATCTAGGTTTCAGTTACCTGAAAACAAAGGTTGTCGGTGATCAATTCCGCAGCAATCCTCGTGATCCTGGCGGCGGAGACGCAAATGCTGTGATCATTAAAGACATTACCAATGGTTCAAACTGTGCCGTAACTGGCGCAGCAGCAGGCGGTCCTGATGCATTTGTTGCCGCCATTAACGGTGGATTGGGCCTTCAAGCGCCGGGAGAATTTCCAGCAGATGGCGGTATTGCTTCATCAGGCGCCTTTGGTATCTGTTCGGTGCTAACGGCTCAGGCTGCTGCGATTGGCGCTGGATTTGGCGGCATTCAAGTGGTTAGCCCGGGCGTACCGGTAAACCTTCGCGGAAATTCACTTCCGCAAGCGCCTGTCGCTAAGGTCTCAACCGGCATCCAATATACCCATAACTTCAGCAACGACATGAACCTCGTACCCCGTTTTGACCTTGCCTATACCGGCGATCAAACGGGCAGCGTATTCAATGGCTCTGTCAACAAGATCAACGGGTTCGTCCAAGCCAACGCCCAGATCCAGTTGAACGGTGCAGATGATAAATGGTTCGTTCGCGGCTTTATCCAGAATATCTTCGACAGCAACTCGACAACTGGTCTGTATCTGACCGATGCGTCATCGGGTCTGTTCACGAATATCTTCACGCTCGACCCGCGCCGCTTCGGCATCGCGGCAGGTATTAAATTCTAGTACCAAGCGAAACAACGAAACAAGAAAAGGGCCGGAAAGCGATTTCCGGCCCCTTCTCTTTGGGTGTTGGTGACTGACATGTTCAGCCTGCGCTAACTTCTAACTAGAAGATTTCGAACAATCCTGCACCGCCTTGACCACCGCCAATGCACATGGTCACAACGCCCCATTTTGCGCCGCGACGTTTTCCTTCTTGAAGCAGATGCCCGGCACAGCGTGCGCCCGTCATACCAAAAGGATGCCCGATGGAGATCGACCCGCCATTGACGTTATATTTCTCCGGATCAATGCCCAGCTTGTCACGGCTATACAGGCACTGGCTGGCAAAGGCTTCATTCAGCTCCCAGATATCAATATCATCGACTTTCAGGCCATTGCGCTCCAGCAGTTTTGGCACGGCATAGACAGGACCGATACCCATTTCATCAGGTTCACATCCGGCAACCGCCCAAGAAACAAAGCGGCCCAGTGGATTAAGCCCGCGTTTTTCCGCTTCTTTCGCTTCCATAACGACCACGGCAGCGGCACCATCGGATAGCTGGCTGGCATTGCCCGCCGTGATGAATTTACCCTCACCCATCACAGGCTGCAATTTGGCCAACCCTTCGAGTGTAGTCGTCGGACGATTACATTCATCGCGGTCGACGGTATAATCGACGATACTCTCTTCCTTGGTTTCTTTGTCGACGACTTTCATTTTCGTCTGCATCGGGACAATCTCATCTGCAAAAAGCCCTGCTTCCTGCGCGGCAGCCATGCGCTGCTGTGATTGCAACGAATATTCATCCTGATATTCGCGACTGACATTGTAACGCTCGGCCACAATATCGGCAGTATCGATCATCGGCATGAATATCGCTGGCGCAATATCAAGGATCGCATCATCCAGCGTTTCCTTCGGCGCGCGCTGCGTATTCAAAGAAAGGCTTTCTACGCCGCCTGCGACTATACAATCGGCACCATTACCGCGAATATGATCCGCCGCCATGGCTATTGCTTGCATGCCCGAAGAACAGAAACGGTTGATCGTGGCACCGCCGACGGATTTCGGCAAACCAGCCATCAACGCCGCATTACGGCCAATATTGGGCGAACCATGTGCGACGTTACCCATAAGGCTATCGTCAACAAAATCGCCTTCAACGCCCGATTTCGCAACCGCATGTTTGATCGCGTGGCCCGCCATGGTCATGGGCGGCGTGATATTAAATCCACCGCGCCCGGCTTTGGCAAGGCCCGTACGGGCGTAGGATACAATTACGGCTTCTCTCATTCGGATACTCCTTCTTGGGTAATTATTGACCGCTGTTTCGACGATTGCCGCTGCAAGAGCAAGGCCCCATTTCGTCCGATATCAAACCTCTTGACTAAATGCACTCCATACGACCACAGAGCGGCCCTCGAAACAATTCAGCATCTGCGTATAGATCATAATATTGCTAGGAATATTAAATGAAACTATTCTCCTTTCGATCAACCACGGCGTTGAGTGCTATCATTCTCGCTACATCCCTGTCTCCGAGCGCAGCTTTTGCACAAGATGCCGAAGCCGACGAAAATAATGATGATGTGATTGTGGTGACAGGAAGCTTCATACGCGGCACTCCAGAAGACGCTGCCCAGCCGGTGAACACCTATAATTCCGAAGAGCTTGATACAACAGGCATTTCTTCCCCGCTGGAATTCATCAAAAACCTTCCACAGGTTGGCAGCGTGCTGGGCGATTCAAACCAGTTCGCAACCTCTGCACAGGCCAATCAGGGATTTGGTTCCATCAACTTACGCGGCTTGGGCCCACAAAGAACGTTGGTCCTGTTTAACGGTAGGCGGACATTGACGGCACCGGGAGCCGTTGGTGGCGGTTTTGGCGACACAAACTCTGTTCCCCTGTTCGCGCTTGATCGAATTGAAATACTGAAAGATGGTGCTGCGGCAACATACGGATCAGATGCAATTGCTGGTGTTG
>CAKZNA010000075.1 GCA_937129355.1 uncultured Sphingomonadales bacterium
ACCGACTATAACCGACGCGGCGAATACGGCATGATGACCAGCTTCGTGTTCCGCGTGCGCAACATTCCTGCCGCGCTTTACAAGGCGATGGGCGGGTTCGCGACCAATGGCGTCAATATGACGAAGCTGGAAAGCTATCAGAATAGCGGCAGTTTTTCGGCCACCGAATTTTTTGCCGATATTGAGGGTGCGCCGGGTGATGTCGCCGTGGACCGCGCGCTCGAAGAACTCGCCTTCCATTGCAACAGCGTCCGTTTGCTCGGCACATATCAGCAGCAGCGAAAGCGCGGATAGTTGCCGACTGTGGCAGACCAACAAGCTGCTTAACGGCCTTTTTACCCTCCTTCTGTAATACCCTGTCCATAGCGTTTCCGTTTACGTGGGAAACAAGGGGTAGTTATGAATTTTACAAGGCGGAATTTTCTGTCGGGCAGTGCCGTGGCTGGGGCAGCAATGACACTTCCATTGGCTGGATGCACCGCGCCATATGGCAGCAAGTCATCTTACCTTACGCCCATTTTGCGCCCGCAGAATCAGAATGTCGTGACATGGTGGATGGATGTTGTGCTGCAGCAGATTCGCGACCAGCGCGTACCACCGCCGCGCGCCGCCTATAATCTCGCTGCACCGACTGCCGCTGGTTTCCTCGCGGCCAACGCAATCCTTGGCGCATATGACGAACCGTTCGGTATTGGCTCTGCTCCGGTAGGAGCCGACCCCGAAGTCGCCTATGGAGTCGCCTTTGCAACCGCCGCGTCAGAGATGTTCCAGCAGCCTTTCGTGGGCGAGCGCGATAAATTCAAGGCGAAATTTGCTGAAAGCGAAGCCAAATCTCTCGGCATCCAATGGGGCCGCAAAGTTGGGCTTCATATCCTAAAAATGCGTACGCGTGACGGATCGCAGCCAAGCAAGGTCAATTTTTATTTAAACCGCTATAATCGCCGCAAAGATGCTTTGCGATGGACACCCACGGGACCGTTTTACAGCGCCAAACCAGGGCCAGCTTTTAACAGCTTCTCTCGCCCGCTATTCCCCGGTCATGGACAGATTAAACCATGGACGATGGGCAACACGGCCAATTTTCGCGTTGCGCCTTTCCATGATCCGGCCAGTCCGGAATTTGCCGAAGAGTTTGACATGGTACGCCGAATGGGCGGATCAAAAAGTAACATCCGCACGCCGGAGCAATCCGAAATCGCGCTATTCTGGGAAGACGGACCATGGGGCATAACACCGCCCGGCCACTTTATGTTGATCGCCATCCAAGTTCTGCAAAATCGCAATCTCAGCTTTATCGAATGGGCGCGTGCAATGGCGCTGATGGGCATGACTCAGGCCGATGCATCAATTAACGCATGGGACAATAAATATCATCATGACGTTATTCGTCCAGAAACAGCGATCCGCCACCGGGCGGGAAAGTTTGGCAATGTCGACCCTAGGGTTGCGCGCCAGTCGGGGTGGAAAAGCTATATTCCAACTCCCGAATTTCCCGCCTATACTTCCGGCCATTCGACATTTGGAGCGGCTGCGGCTGAAATGACGGCAACGCTGCTCGGCACCGACCATGTCAGCTTCTCGCATGAATCGCCCGATCAGGTGCTCTGGCCGCAATTGCGCGGGCTGACCCGGCATTGGACCAGCCTTAGCCAGGCAGCTGAAGAAAACGGTATGAGCCGCATTTATGGCGGCGTTCACTGGATGACGGATCACAAAGCGGCGATGATGTCAGGCATAGCAATTTCCAGGCATGCCCATGCCAATTTCTTCCGGCCGAGGGTGTAAGCGCATGGCCAACCTAAAACGCAGCACAATCGGCACAATATGTTTCGCGGCTTTGCCCATTTCGGTACCAGCCGCCGCGCAGAGCCTAAACTATGACACGCTTGCTTCGCTCGAAGAACCGCTGGCTTTCGAAATTGGCGATGCCACCGTGCAGGTGAAGGGCGTGGCCGATGTGCCAGTGATGCTCAATGTTGATAACCGTGTATTTGAAGGCGACGTCAATGTCACCTTCACTGGCAATGTCGAAGTGAGCGCGGAAATGCAGCTTGGCAACCGGTGGAATATCGGCGCGATCTATTTCGGCCAATATAGCGAAGATGCGAATGAATATAGTGATAATGTCGCAGGCTTTATCCGCACGAGCTGGGGCACCGTTATCGGCGGTAATGTAAGCGGCCTCGTCCGTGAAAGCACCCGCCGACGGCGCGGTGTGGGCAATGCAAATCTGGCTTTTGATGATTTTTACGGCGGGTTAGCGCGCTGGGGCGGCGGGTATAGTGGGCGATTTGGTCCGGTTACCATGACCAGCATTGTCGATGAAAATGGCGATTTTGAAGTCGGCGGCGAATTTCAGCGCCCCATCGGCGTAAGGGATATGCGCTTCGCAACGCGCATGCGCAAATCACGCTATCTGACCGCAGACGAAACAACCCAATTGTCGAGCGAAGCGGTCGGTGCCGTTGGCGAGATCGTCTATGGCAGCAGCCTGTTTGATCTGGGCGTAGGATATGAGAATCTGAATGGTAGCGGCCTAAACCTTGATCGCTGGTTTGTATCGGGCGGCGGGCAGCATAAAGTCGGTTCAATTTCTTTCTCCGCAGCCGGCCATTATGGCGAGCTTGACGGTAGCGCAGAATATTCCACTGCCTTCGGTGTTGGCTATGACATTGCGCGCGGCCTATCGACCAATCTTGGGTTCAACACGCGCAAGGCAAATGTGGAGCGCAACAATATCCAGATTGTTGACGAGGACGAGAAAAAAGCGACCGCATCGATACGTTATAGCTTCTAGCGCGCCGTTCGTAGCTTGACATTTGCCGGTCCTCTCGATCGGTGGATGTTTATCCGCAGATACAAATGTCAATCCATGCAACGTTTCGCCGCGTGACTCTCTCGGATTAACCGCAGAACGGGCCGTTTGGCTGGCTGCGTTCATCTGCCAGAAAGGCTGGCCCGACCATTTTACCCATTCACGTGATGAAGAGCGGCATTGATGCCGCCGTCTTGTGGTGCGTGCTGAAGGGAGGGTGAGCCCGTCAGCCATATAAGCCAACACGGGTCCGGATCGGACAAAGAAAAGCGGGGCAAGTTACTATTGTTTGAAGGAGAAAAGTAATGACCGTCATTTCCAAAAGGCAAAGAAGCATCGCGCTGATAGCCACAGCCGCAATTCTGACCCCCGCCAGCATTGCAGCACAGCAGCAGCTTCCTGCCGAGGCCGATATAACAGTAACCGGTATGCCTCCGGCTGACCTGTCCGAATTGGCGGAGGGGCCAGACGTCAAAGGTTTGATTTCCGCGCGGAACGCCGAAAAGATGCGGGTTATGGGCGGCGATGGAACCGGCACGGATATTTTCATCAGCGAGGCGACCGAAATCAAGGCCAGCAAAGGCTTTCTCGGCCTGGGTCGCAACAAGCTTACTGCGGGATCGTTGCTCAATGGCCTGCCCGTCACCGTTAAGACTGTACAATGGGGCGGCGGCTTAGTCGCAAGCAGGATAAAATTGCGGGGTAGCGACCTGAAAACAGCGAATATGATCAGCACTGGCACTGCTCAAGGATTTGCGGAACAAACCGCGGCGACCGAAGCGCTACGCGGACGCGTCGGTGATCTTGACCAATATAATATCAAAGGCACGACAAATGTGAATTTTGATACTGGAAAGGCGGTACTGTCCGCACGCGGCAAGGCCGATCTATGCGCCACGGCAAATACCGCCGATAGCATGAAAAACGCGATGCTGTTGATAGTCGGATATACCGATTCAACCGGCGATTATGAGTATAACCAGCAGCTGAGCGAAAAGCGGGCCAGCCGCGTAGTCAATTATATGCAGCAAGTCTGCGGCTGGAAACCTTACCGAATGCTAACCCCGACTGGCATGTCCGAAGCGGACCCGCTAGCCAGCAATGACACCACCACCGGCAAAGCACAAAACCGCCGCGTTGCGGTGAATATCTTGGTCAGCAAAGGCCTTGATGGAATGTAAGGCATGCGGGGCGGGCTTTGGCTCGCCCCGTTGTTTTTGGCGGGGTTTGGCGGCTACCCCGCCGCGATGATAGGAACATCTTGACAGCACCATCGCCGCTGTCCAAAATTCC
>CAKZNA010000076.1 GCA_937129355.1 uncultured Sphingomonadales bacterium
CGACCGCTTTTTGCAGGATCTTTTCAAACGTGCGTTCGGGAAGGATCTTGTACATCGGCCCCAGTGCCTTCACATCATTGCCGACCAGATAGGAAGGCTTCCAGTTCTTCTTCTCGAGCAATCCCAAAACCTGATCAACGACCACCTGAGGTTCATTCCCTTTTTCGATGGCTTCCACCATTTTGACCGTTGTCGTGTGTTTTAGATGCGGACCGTATATATCGTTCATTTCCTGCGAAACGCCCTTCCAGATATCTTTGGTGGATTCTTCCGCATTTGCCGTCATGTGGGTTTTAACCGCGCCGGGTTCGACGGCCGTTACCTCAATGCCAAATGGTGCCAGCTCGTTTCGCAAGGTGCGGGTTAGGCCAACAACAGCATGTTTTGACATGTTATACATGCCCGATGCCGCTGGATTGGCTTTTACCGCGCCCGATGCAAAATTAATGATACGCGAGCTACCAGGGCCGCGTCGGATCATCGGAAGAAACGCCTGACACACACGCATCGTGCCCCATGTATTTATCTCAAATAACTGTTTCGCATGATCAATCGATACGCCTTCAATCACACCGACAGCATGATTGGCAATGCCCGCATTGTTGATTAGCAAGTCCAGTGCCGCGCCATCCAGTTCCTTTTCAACTGCTTTGGCGCTCGCCGCAACCGACGCATCTTTCGAAACATCCTGTTCAACTTTGATGATATTTTCATGTTCGCCAAGTTCGGATGTGTCGGCACCCGGCAACACTCCAGCAAAAACCTTCCAGCCCCTTGCTGCAAGAGTTTTGGCTTTCAAGGCACCCATGCCCATCGCTGCCCCCGTGATAAACGCTGTTTTCTGTGTCATTTCCGGCTCCCGACCTCTATTTCCGAACGGCGTTCAGAAATAGTCAATGCCGAGGCAGAGTCAAGCTATGTTACATGCCGCACTTCAGCCGTTTTTGCCGCCGAGAAAAGGATGTTTTTTGTTGACAGAACTCGGTCAAATGTTGAATATCCGAATGACGTTCGAAAAGTCGCACGAGAGGATTGGAGTCGTTTTATGGCATCACAGGCTGAGGCAAATACTGCTCCAAAGACTATTCCCAATGTTGCTGGCTTGCCAGTTGTTGGAAACACGCTGGAAATGGCGAAAGACCCGGCAGCCTTTTTCCTGCGATGCTTTCGCGATTATGGCCCCGTTTACCGCGTCAATGTATTCGGGCAGAAAAGCATTGTGATCGCTGGCCCGGAAGCGGGCAAATTCATGAACACCAAAGCCGCCCGAAATGGTTTGCGATCGAAAGAATTCTGGCAGGATTTTGTCGATCACCATGGCGCGTCCAAAACTCTAACCGGGATAGACGGCGAAGTTCATCAGAAAATGCGCGCCATCATGCGCGATGGATTTTCCCGAAATGCGATGGCAGGGCGCTATCATGAGCTAACTGATATTATCGATATATCGCTAGCGCGGGATTGGGGTGAGAGCGAAGTCCCCGTTGTCGAAGCATTCCAATATATGATTGTGCATTTGCTGGGCGAAGTGATGACCGGAAAAGCGCCGCTTGAATATGTGCGCGATATTCGGGTGAATATTCTGTACATCCTGAACGTGTTGGTTACGAAACAACGGCCAAGCGTGATGATGAAAATGCCGGAATTTAAAAAAGCCAGCGCACGCGTGGACGAGCTGGGCGAACAGATGGTGGACGAGTTTTTCGCCCATGCCGAAGCTGGAACACTTCCCAAGAATCTGCTCGGCGATGTGATGCGCGGACATTTGAATGATCCCGAGCTAATCCAGAAACGTGATTTGAAACTTGTTCTTACCGGTCCCTATGTGGCGGGTCTTGATACGGTGGCCAACAGCTTGGCCGCGACGGTCTATGGTATTTTGAAAACGCCGGGCGTGCTGGAAAAGGTGCAAGCCGAAGCAGATGAGTTATTTTCCAAAGATACCGTTACCGAACGCGACGTGTTGGGTCTGAACTATATCCAAAATTGCTTGAAAGAGGGTATGCGCCTCTGGCCGATTGCAGTGGCACAGATGCGTACAACCAATCATGATCTGGATTTCGAAGGTTACGTCATTCCAGCAGATGAAAAGATTTTCATCGGCACCAGCGTGCCGCATTTCATGGAAGAGTTTTTCCCTGACCCGTTGAAATTCGACCCTGACCGTTGTGATCGGCGTGAGCATCTTAAGCCGGGTGCTTATGCGCCATTCGGTCGCGGAACGCATAGCTGCTTGGGACAGAGCCTGGCAGAGGTGCTGATGGGCATTTGCATCGCGCGTTTGTTCCATAGGTTGGATATCAGCCTGGAATCACCCGACTATGTTTTGAAAACGAAAACGGCGCCCACGCCCGGACCAGCAATGAGTTTCAAAATCAAAGTAGATGGAATTAGGAAGCCGGCGAAATCGCTGAAGGCAGAAGAATTAGGAGAAGCAGCATGAACGAGATGAGAAAAATCGACCGTATTCAAACTGGCGACGAACTAGAACGTTGCCCGTTTCCAATCCCCTATGGCTGGTTCTGCGTTCATTTTTCGCATGAAATCAAGCCCGGCGAGATCAAGATTGAAAAGGTCTTTGGCAAGGAATGGGTATTGTTTCGCGGCGAAGATGGCGCGGTTGGAATGACCGATCCCTTTTGCCCGCATCTTGGCGCGCATTTGGGCCATGGCGGCAAAGTCGTTGGCGATAATATCCAATGCCCATTCCACAATTGGGAGTTTGACAATGAAGGTTGGTGCAAGAAAATCCCGTATGGCAAAGTCATGCCAGGGGTTGCGCGCAAAAAACCAATCCTGAAAGCGCTGCCGATCGTCGAAAAATACGGCATGATTTTTGTCTGGTATCACCCCGAAGATGCAGAGCCTATGTGGGAGCTGCCAATCATTCCGGAATTTGAAGATCCCGATGGCCATGTGGAAGTGAAATATCACATGTGGGACATCGGCACCTGCATTCAGGAAATTGGCGAGAATTCAGTTGATACGCCGCATCTAAAGTTCCTGCACGGTTCGCCGATCATTCCTGATGTCGAAGCTTCGGCTACAGACCATCTTTGGAATTATGATATTATGAACGGCTATATTTATGGCACGGGTTATGGTCCGGGCGTCAACGCGACCCGCCATTGCCGCGGCGATGTGAAGATGCTGATGTTTGCGCTTTCAACGCCAACCGATGAAGAAATGACCCGCACGCGCATGGCCTTCACATGGAAGAAATATGACGAGGGTTCGGAGGATATGAAGACCGCAACGCATCTTTATCACCACTCGATTGGCGAAGCTGAAGGCGAAGAATCCAAAGGGTTTGAATCGGTCGATTTAATCGTTTGGGATAACAAGAAATACCGCCCGAAACCGCTGCTTTGCGATGGTGATGGACCGATTATGAGATGGCGCGAATATATGCGGCAATTCTATGTCGGTCTCGATGAATCTAATCCTACGGTGGCGAGCTAAATTATGGCAAGATTGAATGGAAAGGTTTGCATAGTCACTGGTGCCGCAAGAGGTATGGGCGAAGCAACCGCACGCCTTTTCGCTAGCGAAGGTGCCAAGGTAATTCTGACAGATGTTCTGGAGGAAGGGCAAGCGGTGGCCGATGATATCGGCGGTGCCGCGACATTCATCAAGCATGATGTTACGTCAGAGGATGACTGGGCCGCTGTTGTTGCAAAAGCGAAAGCCGACCATGGTCAAATCGATGTTTTGGTGAATAATGCGGGGTTGGTACATTTCACTGCCATCGAAGCATTTGATCCGAAAGACGCAGAGAAAATACTCGGCGTGAATACTGTTGGTCCTATGCTTGGCGTGAAACATGTCTCGCCGGTTATGAAGGCGGCTGGCAAAGGATCGGTCATCAACATTAGTTCCGTCGACGGTCTGCGCGGGTGCAATGGCCTGACGCTTTACACGGCCAGCAAATGGGCTCTGCGCGGGCTTACCAAGTCGCTTGCCTATGAGCTCGGCACGTCAGGTATTCGCGTCAATTCTGTGCATCCCGGCGGCGTTGATACGCCGATGGGCAATGCGCAGGATCTGCCGCCGGATCAGCTCAACGCCGCATTCGGGCGCGTACCTTTGCAACGCATTGGCCAGCCAGAAGAGATTGCGCAAGCATCGCTGTTTCTAGCTACCGATGAAGCAAGCTATGTCACGGGCGCCGAAATTGCCGTTGATGGCGGCTGGGGCGCTGGATATTTCCAACCTGTCCTGCCCGGTGCGCCTGAAGGCCTTACACCCTGATAGAGCCAGCTAGACCCGCATGTGGTTAAGCGTTATTGCACCTGAGCATGACTGAACGAAAAGAAGAGTTTCAGCGGCCTAAAGAACGCGGTGGAATATATCCGGGTTGGGTCGTGCTGGCGGGGTGTTTCCTGTCTGCGATGCTGATCATTGGCGGGTCTCTTTATATTTATCAGCTATTTGTGCTGCCGGTTACAGCGGAATTAGGAATCACGCGCGGGGAAGCGAGTTACGCCTATATCGCGATGTTGCTGGGCATAGCGATATGGTCTCCGATATTGGGGCGGCTCTATGATCATGTTTCGGTCAAATGGTTGATGCCGATTGGCGGATTGGCCTTTGCGACGGGGATGACCACCATTTCTGTTTTGGCATCGCCGAAATTGATGCTGGCTGCGATCTTTTTTTGTTTGGGGCCGGCTATGGTTCTGGCTGGCGGGCTGGCGGTAAACACCGTCACGACCCGCTGGTTCGAAAGGCGGCGCGGCCGTGCTTTGGGTATTGCTGCGGTTTCCTCATCCGCTGGCGGGTTTCTAATGACGCCGGTCACGGCATATCTGATTGAGAGCTTTGGCTGGCGTTTTGCACTTTCGTCGATCGGGATAGCCATCGGCATTATTATAGTTCTGGTCGGGCTGCTTGTCGCAAAGGACCGACCTTCCGAAGCTCAATTAAAAGTCTATAGCGAAAATCTAGCGTCACCGGATGCTGATGATGGCGCGGGCGCTGAATGGACCTTTGGAAAGCTATTGGCTTCCCTTGATTTTTGGCTGGTAACCGTTGGTATCGGTCTGCTGCTCGCCAGTGATCAGGCGATACTGACCACGCAAAATCCGTTTCTGGTCGATATCGGTTTCAGCACCGCGCAAGCCGTATCGGTTGTGACCGCGATGACGGGATCCGCGATCCTTGGAAAGTTGATTGTCGGTTTTCTGGCGGAAAGATTTGATATTCGTTTTCTGTATATTGTCGTTGCGATATTTCACATTTTGCTGCTGGCAATTTTCATTATTCAGCCGGGCTATGTCGCAATGCTGATCTTCGCTTCCATTTTCGGGGCAGCTGTTGGCGGCATTTATCCGGTTTGGTCGGTATTATGTTCGCGCGTCTTCGGGGCAAAAAACTTTGGTCTGGCATTTGGCGCAATGGCGCTGTTTTCGCAATTTCTCGCAATGGGTTTTGTTGGTTATATCAACAATTCCTATGACAAAACCGGTGACTATTCGACTGCATTCTCCGTCTTCATCGGCGCGGTCATGCTGGGGATAGTTGCGATTATTGCGCTGCGCTTGAAAAAGGCTGAAATATAGCCCTCTCGAACATCGCACGCTTAAAATAGAAGCCATATACTCGGCATTTATTCTATCCTGATCGCTACATTCGTTGTCAGCTTCTTTGGTGAATATAATTTGCAACCGCAGCTTTCAGACCTTAGTGACACGTGCTTATTTCCTCTCGCTCTGGAGTAACTTAAATGCGCTTGTTTGCTGCCTTGTTCCTGATCATTGGCGCTGCTGCGCTTGGTGCTTGTTCAAAACAAGGAGATGGCTCCGGTGGATCGCCAATCGTATCGCCGATCCTGACCACAGATGATGCCAAGGACCCATTTACCTATGCCCAGCCGGAAGCCGCGCGGGTGACGCATGTCGCGCTGGATTTGGTGCTGGATTTTGAAAAGAAGAATGTCGGAGGTTCGGCAACGCTGGA
>CAKZNA010000077.1 GCA_937129355.1 uncultured Sphingomonadales bacterium
ACCAAGAGCCTGCATTTTTGCTGGATCGACGACGACGCGAATTTCTCTATCGACGCCGCCGCCGCGAAAGACCGCTGCCATGCCATCGACGCCCTGTAGGCGTTTGGAAACTGTATCATCAACGAACCAGCTAAGCTGCTCAAGTGACATATCGGACGCCCCAACCGCAAAATAGGCGAGTGCGCCGCTGCCAATATCAACGCGGTTTATGCGCGGTTCGAGGATTCCATCTGGTAAATCACCGCGAACGGTATCAATGGCACTTCGCACGTCGTTGACGGCCTGATCTGTGTCGGTGCCAATGGAAAATTCAACAAATGTCCGGCTTGACCCTTCGCGTGCGGTCGAGCTGATATTGGCAACCCCGTTTATCGACCGGAGGGCCGCGTCGGTAATTTGCGTTATTTGCGTTTCAATCTCAGAAGGCGCCGCTCCAGGTAGCGAGATTGATATCTCTGCTGCTGGAAAATCAATGTCCGGATTGTCATTCACATCCATTTTCTTGAAGCTCATCATGCCAGCGAGCAAGAGAGCGGCGAACAGCACAAGCGGCACAACCGGATTGCGGATCGACCATGCAGAGATATTCTGTAAGTTCATGTTGCTTACTTTTTCTTCTGCATTTTAGGGATCACGCTTTCGCCTGGATTGAGAAAGCTGCCCGCAAACAGCACAATTTTTTCCGAGCCGCTTAAGCCATCAACAATTGAAACGCCATCGGAGGTAACTAGCCCAGTCTTCACGCGGCGATGCGATACTTTATTGTCTTTTCCTACGACGAAAACATAATCCCCGTCATTGTCGTTATGCACCGCGGATTCAGGAAGGACAGTGGCTTGGATAGCACCCGCTTTTATCTCTACGCTGGCAAAGCCGCCTGGTTTCAATGCCCGATCAAACGGCAGCGCGATGCGGGCAATACCTTGCCGTGATTGCGCGTTGATCACGGGCGACACTTGCCAGATTTGGCCGTTGAATATCTGATCGGTTCCAACCGGAACAACTTGGGCTGTTACGCCCTGTGATACGGTGGCCAGATCGCTTTCGGCTAGCTGCGCTTGCAATTCCATTTCGCCGCCTTTGGCAATGCGGAACAACATTCCGCTGCCAGCTGTAACGGTCTGACCAGGTTCGACGTTGCGTTCCAATACATATCCGCCAACAGGTGCACGCACGACAAGCCGCGCATTGCTGGCGCGTGTTGCATTCAGCTGCGCCCTTGAGACATTCAGGCGCGCTCTCGCGCTATCGCGTGTCGCCGTCTTGCGGTCGACATCAGCTTTCGAAATGAAGCCGCGGTCCACCAGTTTTAGCGCGCGATCAAGTTCATTCTGAGCAAGGCGAAGGTCCGCTTCGCTCACGCCGATTTGAGCGCTCTGCGCAGCGGCTTGTTGAGATTGAACAGACCGGTCAATACTGATCAGCACCTGGCCTTGCTTTACCCAATCGCCGGCGTCGGCCATAACGCGGGTAACGCGCCCACCTTCGCCTACTACGCCAACGGGCACTTCACGGCGTGCCGCCAGCGTACCGGTTGCATTGATCATCCGGGTCACTGTTGTTGTTCCGGGGGCAACCACGGTTACGGCTTGCGCCTGAGATTTTTCCTTTTCTGCAGCGGCAGCCTTAGTGGCCGTTCCGCCTTCTCCAGTTCCAGTGGCAAAATAATAGGCGGCCGCCGCCACGGCAGCAACGATCAGCAGCAAAATTGCTGCAATCAACAGACGCTTCTTTCGGCGGCTGCTAATTTCTTCCTGGCTTAACAGGTCTGAACCGCTGACGGTCGCTTCGTAGTTCATTTGATATCCAAACTGATATTTCCGGACTTTAAATTTGCCGATGGGGAGTGGTAGGTGTATTATCTAAATACGTCACCTTAGGCAAGCTTAAGCGTCAGTTAATATAACAAAGCATGTCCTAAGGCAAAAAGCGGCGCTACGCAGCCAAAATAGGCAAGCGGCAATTGTTATCGACAAACGGCATGAAAAAGGCCGCACCGGTCGCCCGGCGCAGCCCTTTTTATCATATAATCTCTATATTTTAGCGAACGCTACCGCGCTTGACGAGGTTTACAATACCCAGCAAAACGATGGCGCCGACAAAGGCAATGCCAAGTCCCACGATCGAAAATTCTTTAACGCTGCCGACAATACCGAATTGGTTTGCAATCAGATTTCCGATCACAGAACCAACGCAACCGACGATCACATTCCAAATAATGCCCATATCCGCATCGCGGTTCATAACCTTGCTTGCCAGCCATCCAGCGACACCGCCGACGATAATTGCAATAATCCAACCCATAACTTTCCTCCTATGTTCGACCCTATTTTGTAGGGGCTGTGGGTTCAGGATAGCGGGAAAGTTGAAAACTTCAAACAACACTATTGTAAATTTGAGTTCAGCGGCTGGCTAGATACAAAAAACCCCGCTGCCTTATATGGGGCATCGGGGTAAATTTCGTTATCGAATTTTATTCGATCAATATTTCTGCTGACGCTCATATAAGTCGCGATAATGCTGAATGCGCGTAACACGCAGCCCCGGCATTCCAGAGCGATCAACCGCACGTTGCCATCCGGCAAATTCTTCGAGCGTTAGGTCATAGCGTTCGCAGACATCATTAATGGTCAAAAGGCCGCCATTCACTGCCGCAACAACTTCTGCCTTGCGGCGAACGACCCAACGAGTCGTGCCAGCTGGCGGAAGGCTATCGAGCGTCAGAGGCTCTCCCAAGGGGCCAACGACTTGTGCAGGTTTGATTTTTTGATTCTCAATCATGATGTCCTCGATATCTCACTTGTTGACCCGTTGCCCGGTTCTGTTGTTTGTAAATTGGATGCTTTGCTTTTGACTGAAATGTTCTGGTAAACGCCGCCTTCATCTTCCCGTGCCGATTTGATACAACCGGCCGGAAGAAACGATCCTCCGGAAATTTGCTCGGCATAATTTGCGAAATAGACCATACGTTCACGTAACATTTGCGCTGGCGTCAGGCGGCGCGAATTTCCCGAAGTTTCGCTCAAGACCAAAGCACGCGCTGTCGGGCTGCTGGCCTGACGCGCAATTGCCCGCGCTAGAAAAGCACGGTGGTCTTTTTGCAGCATAGGCGTTTTGTTTGCCAAATCCGCATGGGGGAAATTCATGTCCATGGCCGCTTTTCTACACAGCCACCGATAACAGCTAGTAAAGGCGAGCTTCACCGGATGTTAGGCGGGGTTAACAGCCATTATCATTTATGCCGGCTTACTGTTTCAAATTGAGAACAGGGTCATAAAGATTGGCATATTCCCGTGGTTTCGCTTATGGGCCGTGGCCAAGATGGAACAACAAAATTTCTCAAGTAATTTTCAATTGGGCGGCGATTTAACCGGAAAAAGGATCGTCGTGGCCATGTCGGGCGGTGTGGATTCATCAGTTGTGGCGGCATTGGCGGCGCGAACGGGCGCCGAAACCATAGGCGTGACTCTGCAACTTTACGATCATGGCAGCGCCGTGAAGCGGGCAGGGGCATGTTGTGCCGGTCAGGATATTCGCGATGCCCGCGCCGTCGCCGATAAACTCGGCATCGCGCATTATGTATTCGACCATGAAAGCCAGTTCCGCGAATCCGTAATTGATCATTTTGCCGACGAATATATGGCGGGGCGGACTCCTATTCCCTGCGTGCGCTGTAACATGGGTGTGAAATTTACCGACTTGTTCCGCATGGCGCGAGAGCTTGGTGCGGATTGCCTGGCCACCGGGCACTATGTCCGGCGCGTCGAGGGAGCGAAGGGAGCAGAGCTACACCGGGCGGCCGATCCAGCGCGCGATCAGAGCTATTTTCTGTTTGCCACAACGCAGGATCAATTGGACTATCTACGCTTTCCTTTGGGTGACCTGCCCAAGCCGCAGGTGCGTGAGATTGCAAAAGAGCTTGGCCTTATCGTTGCGATGAAGCCGGACAGTCAGGATATCTGCTTCGTGCCCGATGGCGATTATGCCAGCGTTGTGCGCAAGATACGGCCGGACGCGGAAACCGGCGGGGATATCGTTCATCTCGATGGACGCGTGCTTGGCCAGCATAAAGGCCTGATCCACTATACAGTCGGGCAACGTAAGGGCCTTGAGCTCGGCGGGCAGCCGGTTCCCCTATATGTGGTGCGTTTGGATGCAGCGAAGGGCGAGGTGACTGTTGGCCCCCGCGAAGCGTTGGGCGTGCGCGCTGCGCGGGTTGAAGAATGCACATGGCTCGCCGATGTAGAAGGTCGCGACGTGATGGCCAAAGTGCGCTCGCTATCCAAGCCCGTTCCCGCACGGCTCGAAAATGGCTGGCTGCGTTTTGAAAATCCCGAATATGGTGTGGCGCCGGGACAGGCGGCAGTGCTCTATGACCGCGACCGCGTATTGGGCGGAGGTTGGATAGAAGAAACAGAGGCTGTCGAACTGGATTTGGCGGCGGCCTGATGCACCACAACTTCATCGATCAATAGAGTTGGAGCGCATCTGATGGAGCATCCAATATTGTGGGCATGGATTACATTTCTGGGCGTTGCTTGGTCTGTATGGTGTTTGCTCAGCAAGAGGTCTTGGTTCGTTAAATTGCCCGTTCTGCTAATTTGGATGCTTCCGCTTTCCTACGCTGGAGGTATGATTGCGGGATACAGCTCTTACGATACTACTTTAGTGCTTCTGTTAGTTCTTTTCTTGATGCTATTGGCTTGGTGGCAAGAGGCGTTTCATAACAGAATAATATCTTGGGGTTACAAATTGCGTGAAAAGCGTGACCGCGAAAAGGCAAAGTCTACTAACGAAGAATGAGGTCTTATCAATCCAACGCCTCCCGCTCATCCTCGTTCAAAACAATACAGCCGAAACCTTCGCGATATTCGGCCACATCGCTTGAGAAAAAGGGTACCGATGCCGTTACGCGTTTATTTTCGGGATCATCGGACAGGCTGACAATCTCCATACCCGATTCCATATCACCTTCACAGCTTTGCAAATCGCGGCCTTCTATATAACGGCAAGAGCAAGCGATATGCGCGCCATATCCGGCGCCAACGCGGGACATGCCTTTGATGAAATCAAGGTTCAGGATGAAGATCAGTAGCATAATTGCAAGCAATGCGATCAGGCCATAGCCGGCTTTTCGCTTGGTGCTCATTTCGCTGAATTTAGAAGCTATTGAATCAGTAGTTGCCATTTGCCCGCCTTTTGATGCAACAGAAGCGGCATGGGTAGGGTGAAATCAATATTGCTTGCAACCGCTTTTTCTTGCGCGATGCTTTCGGGTTGTGGCGGCGAAGCTGCGCCTAACAAAAAAGCGGAAACGGCCGAGGCTGAAAAACCTAAAGCAGAATATGCACGCTATGCCGATGATGCAGCAGTAAGCGAAGCACAATTAAAGGCCGCCATTGCGCCATTCTTTGAAGACAGTGCGCTTTCGGAAACTCGCGGCGTTGTTATTTTGCATGGCGGTATTTTGATCGCAGAACGTTATGCGCCGGGATATGGCCCGGATAGCAAGCTTATCAGCTGGTCGATGGCAAAAACGGTGACGGGTACTTTGATGGGTTTGATGATTGCCGATGGGCGGCTCTCACTCGATCAGCCTGCACCCATTGCCGAATGGAAAACACCGGGCGATCCGCGCGGAAGGATAACGATACGAAATTTGCTGCAAATGGCGTCGGGTCTCGACCATACCGAGATGCCGGGGCCAGATGGCGAACCGCCTATCTATGATGTCGACACCACCAAAATGCTGTTCCTTACCGAAGGGCGCGATGATGTTTCGCGTTATGCAGAAAAACGGTCGATGGAAGCACAGCCGAGTAGCAAATTTGAATATAGCACCGCGACCAGCCACATACTCGCCGACATCATGGCCCGGACGCTGACCGATAGCGACGACCCGCTGGCGCGACGTGATGCTATGCTACAATTTGCGCGCGGGCGATTGTTTGACCCTCTGGGTATGAAGAGCATGACGCCCGAATTTGACCGTAACGGAACGATGCTGGGTGGCAGTATGATCCACGCCACCGCCCGCGATTGGGCAAAGCTTGGTGAATTTCTGCGCAATAGTGGCTCGGTAAAGGGGGCACAATTGTTGCCGACCCGCTGGACCCGTTTTATGCGCACATCAAGCGAGCAGGACGCGGCCTATGGCGGGCATTTATGGCTGAATAAGCCTCGTCCGGAAGGCCGCGATCAAGTGCTATTTCCCGGCAAAGCTCCCGATGATGTCTTCGCCATGCTAGGGCATCTAGGGCAGTTTGTCGTCGTTTCACCGCAGCATAAGCTGGTGATTGTGCGGCTGGGTAAGACCGATGATCCAGAGCTGGACCCGATCAATGATCAGATTGCGCGCGTGATCAACGCCTTTCCGAAAAGCAAGTGATGGCAACAGGTCGTCATCCTGAAATAAATTCAGGATGGCGCTTTTTTGTGATGGTGTTTCCTAAGCCGTCAGCTTCGGCGCATCGTCGCCCAAATCTTCAAACCATGCTTCGACTTCACCTTTTAAGGTCAGCTGCATCGGGCGGCCCTTGCGGTCGAGGCTTTTGCCCGCCGCGACCTTTATCCAGCCTTCGGAAACACAAAACTCCTCAACCGTGGTCCGGCGTTCGCCGCGAAAGTTGATCCCGATACCGCGCTCAAGCGCTTCGGCATTATAGTGATCATTGAAGGGGTGGATTGAAAGCCGGTCTGGCGGTGTGTCTGTCATGCAGCCGCCTTGCCGCAAAGATCCGGGCAACGCAATATCTGGCAAACAAAATTTGCGTCGCTGTAACCAGTAGGCTGCTTCCGCTGAATAGCCCCCCAGAGACAATCAAACACAAACCGCTTGCGGGTTTAGGCCAACGTATCGGCGCATATCATGCGCTTTTGCGAATTGCTGGCTGCGCCCAAAGGCATTTCTAACAGAATATAGGAGTAATATAATGTTCGCGAATTCCCCCTCACGCAGTAGCATTTTTATGCGCGGTAGCCTTCTTGCACTTTCGGCTTTCGTAACAAGCGTTTCTATGACGCCTGTTGCTTTTGCCCAAGATGGTGCAGTGGAAAAAGAAGCCTTTGAACCCAAAAGCGGTTTTTACGGCACGGTGCTGGGCGGTATCAGCCTGCCAAGCGACAGCGAATATTCAGGCACTCAACAACCCGAAGTCGGCGTTCCCGGTGTTGCCGGCGCTCCTGCAAATGTGAACACCGAATTTTCAAGCGGCGCTTTTGTAAGCGGCGCGGTCGGTTACCGCATTCCAAAGCATATTTTCGGTCTATTCCAACCCAGCGTTGAACTTGAAGTGAACTATACCGATCTCAACGTGAATGGCGGCAATTTCAACGGCGGCAATCAAACATTCTCCGGTGACCAGAACGCTTTAACCGTAACCGCAAACTATCAATCGGATATCCGCTGGTCGAACAATCAGAAAGTGATTCCATTCTGGGGCGGCGGCATTGGCTTTACCCGCGTCGATAACAATATCGGATATTTCCCGAATAACGGCGCCTTCACATCGCCCAACTTTGCCGTCCGGGGCAGCGACACGGGCTTCAATCTGCAAAGCAATGCTGGCCTGACCTTCGTGCTGAATGACAATGTCGAACTGGTCACGCGTGCGCGCTATCAGCGCACGACAGGTCTCGATTTCGATCGTCGTTTCATTGCTAACAACGGATTGAATGCTGAAGTTGGCGGGCGTTTTGAAAATGTAACCTTGGCGGCGGGCTTGCGCTACCGCTTTTAAGTTTCCCCCTGGATGCGTGAGCGGGTGTGTGGCCGCTCACGCATCAATATTGTGCCATTGAACAATCAAAATGTTCAGATCCTTGGTTGGCGTAAAATTCTTCTTGCGAACCTCAAACTGTGTTGGCGCGATTTTCTTGACGCCATCCATACAGAAACTGACTAGATTTTTGGTGCTGCCTTTGTCGATCACCAGCCGGAAATCCTTGATTGGCCCTTTCCAGTTCGCACCCGACGAAAGGATATAGCCGATCCATGTTTCGCCATACATGGCGCCTTGATCTCCTTTGGCGGCGGCGCGGCGATCAAAGCCGCGCAGGAAATAATCATCGACGCAATATTGTTTACGATAATGGGCGATCCCTTCCGGAAAACCCTTGCGAACAGGCTTGAGCAGAGTGCCGCCGACGCTTCCGCCAATCAGCGGCTGATAGCTATGTTCGACAGTGATTGTCTTGCCTGCGGGAAAGACTTGGCTCCGCGTGATATGGCGCGCAATTTTCCAGGCCGGAATCCATTGATGGTCGTAATTCTCGATCCTGCGGATCAGGCCTTCATCGATGAATCGCTGTCGCGCTTTGACGGTCATCTTGTCAAATTGCCCGGAAAATTCATAATTATTGAGCCAGTTGACCGGCCAGCCCGCCGCCTCCACGCGTTTCGTCACATCGCGCGTCCCAATCATCGCACGCGTCATCCGGATCAGCGGTGCTGATTTTCCATTGATTTTCGTTTCAAATTTCAGCGTATCGAAATCGGGGCTGCCTTGATAAAGCCAGTCACCATCGTCGCTTTCCGGAAGAGTAGGCAGAGGGAAGCTGATCAACGTTGTCACATCCTTGTTCGATGTATTGGTGAAGCGGTATTTCACCCGAACCTGCTTTGCGGAAATGTATAAATCCTCGCTATCCATGCTGATATGCTTTGATTGTTTCAGAACTAATCCGCCAAGGCTGGTTTCGGCCTCGCTATCATTGGCATGGCTTGCAGATGCGATATTCATCAGGACTAAAGCCAAGATGGCCGTCAGGAATTTCTGCATGGTTGTATCCTTTTCTTCAATGCCAGATCAATCCAGCGGATAGCAGGATAGATCGTCGGCAATTTCAATCGGGCCGCTATAATTTTCACGGATAGCCGCAAATACTGCATCCTTATCATCCAGCGCGCGTTTCATATGATGCGTTAGGATCAGCTTCTTGGCCTTCGCCTTCGCTGCGGCCCGGCCGATGGAAAGGCCATCGCGGTGCAATCCGCGTGGCTGCCCGTCGGCCATGCTGATGGCATTATGCATGAACATCAGATCGGGCTGGCCATTGGTAACGGCGGTCACGAAATCCTCGCTCAGGTCGCTTTGGTCGCCCGCGAATAATATCCGTTTCCCCTTGGTGCGCACGACATAGGAAAGCGCCGGCATGTCCAAATGATGCACGCGGATCGTGTCGACATCGACGCCGTCTTTGCGCAAAACGGATTGCAGATAGGGGCGGTCTTCCGTCACGATATCGCGGATAATCAAATTGGGCAGCGCATCGCTTTCATCATCCAGATATGGCGAAAGATAGCCCAGCGCGCCGTCTTTCCCAAAATAGCTCTGCAGCAACCCGGAGGTCGATGGAAACAGATCATCTCCCTTTGGCCCGGTGACAAATAGCGGTTCTTTGCGCCCGGAAAAGCTGCCCGAATTCATCACGGCGGACAAACCGCCAACATGATCACCATGGAAATGGGTGAGCGCAATCAGATAGAGATCGTTAAAATCAACTCCGGCTTGCCCGAACCGAACAAAGCTTCCCGCGCCTGCATCGATCATCACGCGCGCCTTGCCATCGACCCACACGATATTGCTAGCTCCCGCACGGTGATCATCGGCAATTGGCCCGCCCGAGCCCAATATTTGCACCGCAAGCGCATTTTCCTTGCACGCGCGCGGATCGGTGTTGGCGGTTTCCCTACCGCCGGTATCGGAAGGTGTGCAGGCGGCGGTGATGCCAGCCATAGCCATCGCAAAAGCCCATTTGCCGAAGCTCTTCATATCTCTCCCCTGTCGCCGTCGTATATTCCGGTTGGCGATCCTTTCAAAACAATAGTGCATAGTTTGGGCTGCTCTGCCATGGCGGTAATATGGCAGATGACAAATATGATGCAATAATTTTGGGCGCCGGCGGTGCGGGCCTGATGTGTGCAGCCACGGCGGGACAGCGCGGGCGGCGTGTGTTGCTGCTCGATCATGCTGATGCGGTGGGGAAGAAAATCCTGATATCCGGCGGTGGCCGTTGCAACTTTACCAATGTGAATGCGGTCACGCGGTTTGCGGCTGAGAGATATCTGTCGCAAAACCCGCATTTCGCCAAATCCGCGATGGGGCGATACACGCCGCAGGATTTCATCAAGCTGGTCGATAGTTACGGCATTGCTCATCACGAAAAAACGCTGGGGCAGCTATTTTGTGACGGCAGCGCCAAGCAAATTGTCGCGATGCTGCTCGAAGAATGTGACAAGGCGAAGGCAGCGGGCGGCGAGGTTTCGATCAGCCTGAACAGCCCCATTCAAGAGATCAACCATGCCGATGGGCGTTACACTGTCCGTCATGCAGGCGGCACGGCCAGCACGCCTTCGTTGGTGATTGCCACGGGCGGCCCGAGCATCCCTAAAATGGGGGCCAGCGCCTTCGCTTATGATCTGGCGCGGCAATTTGGCCAAAAAGTCGTGGAGCCACGTCCCGCACTCGTGCCCTTCACACTGGGCGGCGATGATGTGATGTTCCGGGAGCTGTCAGGGATTTCAGCCGATGTCGAGGCGCGAACCGGAAAGACAAAGTTCCGTGAAGCCGCGCTCCTCACGCATAAAGGCCTTAGCGGACCGGCCATCTTGCAAATTTCCAGCTATTGGAAAAATGGCGATGCGGTGGGTATCAACTTCCTGCCCGATATGGATGTGGCGCAGATGCTGCTTTCAGCGAAAACGGATCATCCGCGCGCGACGCTGGATTATATGCTGGAGCGGCATTTGCCCGGACGGCTGGCGGATATCTTGGCGGAGCAGATCACTGAAGAGGCATTCCCCGGCTTTGCCGCAGAGGCCGCCGCCAAGGCTGGCCGATATAACGACCGCCAAAAACAGGTGAAGAAACTATCGGACTGGCCAAACAAAGCCCTTGAATCCGCCGCTCGCCGCATCGCTGATTGGCAATTCCACCCTAATGGCACCGAAGGCTTCGCCAAAGCTGAAGTCACTCTAGGCGGCATCAGCACCGACGGACTATCGCAAAAGACGATGGAAGCGAAAAATGCGCCGGGGCTCTATTGCATTGGTGAAGCGGTCGACGTCACTGGCTGGCTAGGTGGTTATAATTTCCAATGGGCCTGGGCGAGTGGGGTTGCCGCGGGTGAGGTTATCTGAATCTCAAAAGAATATTTTTCACCCTGCGCTATTCCGCCAGCTTTTGATCTGCCCGCTAACGCATTTTCCGGTTTGTGCATCAAAGCGATAGCCGTGCCAGGGACAGGTCATCGTGCCATTGCTGTCAGGTTCACAGTCGAGAGGCAGGCCCTGATGCGGGCAATATCTTGGCACCTGCACGGCATCGCCGTTTGGCAAAAGCGCTTCTCGCCTTTCCTTGTGGATTTTTCCGCCAGCGCGCAGCGCCGCTGTACGGTGCATCATCTTGGGTTCGTCTTCGTCGACAAGGCGGCCAAACATCTCTGCGTAAAACGGCCCTGCCATATCGCGCGGAAAGGGCGAATCTTCCGGAATAAAAAAGCGAAATGACATGTGGCAGCTATCCGCGCCGGTTTCTTCAATGCGGCAAACGGCACGGCCATTTTCAGCGCCATCGGTGAAGGTCGAATTTGTGTAGCCCTTGCGGTCTTCGTCCAGCTTTACATGCATCTGCATCGGTGTGCCATCGGTCAGCATGACATCAGCTTCCCATCCCATCCGATCTGCGTTGATCAGGCTAACGTTCGAAAAGGTCGATGCGTGCGTATAGGGCAAATGTTCCCAATCGAGCTCGTCCTCAATTGCGCGTTTCAGGCTAGCGCCAACATCGCGTTCCAATGTTCCGACCTCGATCATTTCCGCCTTCATTATCCGCTTCCCTTTTGCAAATATCCATCGACCAGTTCGACCATTCGCTCGCGGCCGAAACTTGGCTCATGCCCGGCATGTACGACCGACACGGGCAGCTCTCGCACGCGCTCCATCGTTTTACGGTAAACCTCAGGCTCCGAACCGGGTATTTGGTCAAGCAACGCGCCGTCATAGACAACATCACCTGAGAACATGACGCCGCTTTCCTTATCCCAAAGCGCTATGCTGCCCGGTGAATGGCCGGGAAGGTGCAAGACCTCGAATGCCCTGTCGCCTGTGCCCACGATATCGCCTTCATTGATGGCTTTCGAATTTTCCATCGTCTGCATCTGGTGCGTCGCGGGGTCAAAACCAGCATGCGGTATGGCGGTCAACAGGCCGCCGGAAATATCATAGCCAATCGACGTGAACCACGCGAGATCATCTGGCGAATAGACCGAAATATCGAGCGGAATATGATTTGATCCATCGGCTAGTGCCGAAGCTTCGGCTGGATGAACACAGCATCCCGGAAACTCATGTGCGCCGCCTGCATGATCCATATGGCAATGGGTCAGAATTGTGATTAGCGGCTTGTCAAACAGATCGGCTGCCGCCTCGGCAAGGCTAGCAATACCCATACCGGTATCGATCAACAGATCAGTGTCACGTCCCGACACATGCCAGATATTGCAGCGGTAAAATTCTTCGATAAACGGTTCTGAAATCGCGGTGATATCGTCATCAAGACGTTTGACGCGATACCAGTCCTGAGCTTTGGCGCGTTCCATATCTTATCCCTGTGTTGCCGGATCAGCGGGCGTTTGCGGATGACCGGGCAGGGCAATGATAGATGCCAGATCAATGGAAAGTTCAACCATGGTGCCCGGTTCAATATTGGCCGATTGCGGCATATGGGCGGTGATGACCATATCTGGTGCCGCAATCGGGGCCAGATGGGCACGATAATGCGTTCCGAAAAACGCCCCGTCTGCAATCTTTGCCGATCCCAGTGTCATGCGTTCCGCCCCGGTGCTTACCCCGCGAAAATGTTCGGGGCGGATGGCAAGGGTCATGGGGCCCTGATCGGGCAGGGCATCATTGGCAAGTATCGTTTCAGGCAGGCTAATCGAGCCTAGCATGCTGTCAATTTCTGCCATGCCGTTGCCGCGTCCTTTGAGGGTGGCGGGGATAAAATTGACCTCGCCCATGAAACTGGCGGCAAACAGGGTTTTGGGCCGCATATAGATATCTTCAGGCCGCCCGACATCTTCGATCTTTCCGGCATTCATCACCACGATCCGATCCGCAATTGCCATGGCTTCTTCCTGATCGTGGGTAACATGAACAAATGTGGTGCCCACTCGTTTTTGGATGGCTTTAAGTTCGTCCTGCATCTGGCGGCGGAGTTTAAGGTCAAGCGCGCCAAGCGGTTCATCAAGCAATAAAACATCGGGTTCAACGGCCAATGCACGGGCAAGGGCAACACGCTGGCGCTGGCCGCCTGAAAGCTCGTGCGGCTTTTTCAACGCCGATGCCTTTAGCCCGACCATATCAAGAAGTTCGCAGGCCTTGGTATGGCGTTCGGTCTTGCCAATTTTGCGCATCTTCAGGCCAAAGGCGACATTGTCGCGCAATGTCATATGCGGGAACAGGGCGTAATCTTGAAACATTGTCGTGGTCGGGCGTTTGGACGGCGAAACATCGCCCATATCCCGGCCATTGATCGCAATGGTGCCACGGGTCGGTGACAGAACCCCGCCCAAAAGCGACAGCAATGTCGTTTTGCCGCAGCCTGATGGCCCCAGAAGAACGATAAACTCGCCCGCCTCGATTTCCAGACTGACATCATTAAGGGCCGTAAACTCGCCAAAGGTTTTTGTCGCATTGCGGATGGAAACAGGTGCGGTCATTTCTTGGCCGTCCTTCTGAAAACAAGCAGTTCAAGAACAAGCAGCAGCGCAATCGAAAACAGGAAAACAACGCTGCCAATCGCATTGGTTTTGGGATTAAGCCCGGATCGAAGGAGGCTCCAGATTTCCACCGGAAGCGTCACGTCAAAGCGCGACAGCAAAAATGCGATGATGAATTCGTCCCAGCTAAACGTGACCGACAGGAAAAATGCCGCAAGGATTGATGGCATCAGCATCGGGGCCGTGACCTGTGTCATCACCTGCCATTCCTTAGCGCCAAGGTCACGCGCGGCCCGTTCGATATTTTTCTGATGGTCCCCCATCGAGGCATAGATAATCGCAAAGCATAACGGCAGATTGATCACCACATGGCCGATGCCGACCGTCCAAAGTGACAGCGAAATTCCGATCCAGTTAAACGTTGATAACAGGCCAAGGGCGATGATCAGATAGCTGACTGTCATCGGCGCAATCAGGATGCCACGCTGCAACCGCGATGCTGGCAGGACAAACCGCGCCAATCCATATGCCGCGCAAAATCCTAGAACGCAGGCTACGAGTGACGATCCAATCGCAACCATCAACGAATTGCCAAGGGCCGCCATCAGGCGGTTATCGGCAAAAACCTCGCCATACCATTTAAGGGTCGCGCCGTTAAAGGGTGGTACGGGCAGGCGACCATCCTGAAACGAAAACAGCACCAGAACAATGACCGGCAGAAAGATAAAGCCATAAAGCGCGATCAGATAGGCCCAGGAAATAACCTTGGAAAACCGTGATGAAATCATGTCACGTCCTTTCCATCTTAAGCCAGCGTGCACAGGCGATATAGGCCAGGGTTACGGCCCCCATCAGCACAATCGACAGGGTGGCTGCCATCGGGAAATCGGCCCGGCGTCCCAGTTGCAGCATGATGATCTGTGGCAGGGCCAATTCGTTATTGCCGCCAAGGATTTGCGGGGTGATATAATCCCCGATGCATAGCACAAAGGTCAAAAACGCCCCGACCATGATGCCGGGCAATGTCAGCGGCAAGACAATATGCCAAAATACCTGAAATCCATTGGCACCAAGATCAGCCGCTGCACGACGATAATTTGGCGGCATCTGAACCAGATTGGCATAGATCGTAAGGGTTAAAAGCATCACAAAGAAATGCACAAACCCGATGATTGTTGCGGATCGGGTACTTGCCATTTCAAGCGGTTCGGCAATGACACCGATCCAGATCAGCGTATTGTTGATCACCCCGTTTTTCGCCAGCACTAGCAACCAGGAATAGGACCGCACGACATAGCTGGTCCAGAATGGCAAAACCGCAAGGATAAGTGCCATGCGTTGCCATTTCTGCGGTACCCGTTCGGCAATAATCCACGCCAGTGGATAGGCCAGAAGAATTGATATGATCGTGACGGTAAAGGTGATCTCAAGCGAGACAAAAAGCCCCTTAAGCAAGTGGGCCTTTTCGAAAAAGGTGATGTAATTGTCAAAGTTCCACACCATGACGATCTCGCGCCCTGTGCGGGTCGCAAGGCTGATCGCGGTCATGACAATAAACGGGATCACGAAAAAGCAGATCGTCCATAACAGGGCCGGGGTGACAAATCCCCATGCCTTGCGGTTTTCCTGATCTTCAAGACTGGCAGCAGCCATCGCACTATCCTTTGGCGCCTGCATTCATACGCGGGGGCATTGACGCGGTGGTGATCACAAAGCTTAGCGCAAAGCCCGGGCCTTGCCCCGCGAAAAGCGGGGCAAGGCAAAGTATTCCGGCTTGCAAAAGCTGTGGGGTGTCGGACGGATTATTGTTGCAGCATCTCGACCCAGGCATCCTGCATCTGGGCATCCAGATCTTCATCCGGGATCGGGTAAAGCTGCGAGTTTTTAAGATAACCCGCCTGATCGTTCCAGCGAAGGGCGGCTTTTTGCGCATCATTAAGGTGTTCACCCGCTTTGGCATTGGCGGGCATCCCCCAATAACAAGACGATGTTGCAAGCATCGATTGACCTTCCGGGCTGCGGATATATCGCACGAATGTAA
>CAKZNA010000078.1 GCA_937129355.1 uncultured Sphingomonadales bacterium
TGTCGCCCCTTTCCGGATCAAAAAGCTTTGCCGTCACGCGCCCGATAATCGGCCAGCCACCCGGCCCATCCAGCGCATAGATGCAGGCCTTTCCACCCAGAAAGCCAATACTGCCCGCCGCCACCCGCTGCCGGGGTGTTTCAAGGCGCGCGATGGCTGGCAGGTCTGCGCCGTCGCTGTCGGCCAGATAGGCAAAGCCGGGTTGAAAGCCCATCATGCTTACGGTGTATCTGCGCTGCTGCAACCAATGGGCCAAATCATTAACCGCGATGCCCAAGGCTTCACATACCTTTGCTGCATCGGGTGCATATATCCCGTCGCAGCGGGCAGCGAGCAGTGCGGGCGCGAGGGATTCTGCGGTTTCAATGCCGCCGGCGTCGCCGCTGATCTGTGTATCAAAATGCTGATGCGCGGTATCCAAGCGCATTTTTGCGGGATCATATTTCACGGTGATGTCGGCCATGCCCGGCACGACTTCTTCCCAAAGCGAAGAGGATCGCATGCGCGCCGCGATGGTCTGTATTTCTACGGCGGAGACGTTCGCGGTTATCGTATCTTCGCCAAAGAATAGTTCATCAGGTCTCATGTCGGCGCGGCGATTTCTATGCCCGCATCTTCCAAGGCCCGCCGAACAGCACGTGCCGTTTCCAGCGCGCCATCGCTATCCGAATGCAGACAGAGTGTATGTGCGTTGATGCTGATTATTTTGCCATCCGATGCCGTGACTTTGCCGTCGCGGGCAATCGACAGCGCCTGCGTGATGCGCTCTTCATTGCTTTCGATTACCGCGCCCGCCTCGCTACGCGGTACCAGCCGCCCGTTTGGTGTGTAGCGGCGGTCGATGAAGGCTTCAGGAATGAAGGAGATATGCAGCTCACTCGCCACATCTTCCACAGCGCTTCCAGCAAGGCCAACCATAGGAATATCGGGAATTGAGTCTAGCGACGCGTCAAAGAGCTTTGCCGTTAGCTCCGCATCATCGGCCATATCGTTATACAGCGCGCCATGCGGTTTGATGTAGGAAAGCGTTATATCCAAATGTCCGGCGATGGATGCGAGCGCGCCGATCTGGTCGGAAATCTCGCGCCGCAATTCATCGCCGCGCATCTCCATCGAAACCCGTCCGAAATTTTTGCGATCCGGATAGGAAGGATGCGCGCCTGCTGCCACACCGCGTTTGGCCGCAGCTTCCAGCATCGCCTTCATTGTCGCATCGTTACCCGCATGTCCGCCGCAAGCGATATTGGCGCTGGTGACGACATCCATGATCGCAATATCGCGGGCAATATCTTCGGGCGCTTCGCTCTCGCCCAGATCGGCATTAAGATCGATGCGCCGCGCCATCAGATGAGCCCGAAGGCGCTCGACAAGGCACGAATACCAAGACCCAGACAAATGAGTGCGACGAGCCAGCCAGCGGCCAGATGGGCTTTGCCGATGCCATATTCCTGCATGATGTCTTTGCGGTTCACGATCCAAAGCAGGAAAAATGCCACAAAGGGCAGGGCGAGGCCGTTGGCGACTTGAGCAAGCAGGATCACTTCAACAGGCTTATACCCCGCCGATGCAACAATGGTGCCGACAATCGCAATCACCATAGCAGTCCAGCGCATCCGGCGCTCGCGCATTTTCCGATCGCCGCTCCGCCAGATTTCGCTGACGATATATCCGGTGGCGAGCGGCGCTGTGATGGCAGAAGTAAGACCCGCCCCCAGCAATCCGAGACCTAATGCTATGCGCGCAAACTCGCCATATAGCGGTTCAATCTGCTTAGCCATATCGACCGCGTTTTCGATTGTCTGGCCGGTTCCAAATATCGCGCTGGCAGCGGTGGCGACGCTGGCAATCGACACTAACCCACCAAGCCCGATGGATATGCCGCTCTCGAATGCTGCTTCGTCAACTTGATTACGTCCCCAATGGCGCAAAGTCGTACCGGCTTGAAGAAACAGATTATAGGGCACGATGGTGGTTCCAATGAGCGCCATCGCATTGAGCGCGGCTCCGTAAGGAATCGATGGAACGAAGCCAGAGAACATCGCACCAAAATCCGGACGGGTGACAAATAGCGCTGCAATGAAAGACAGGCTCATCAATACAACCATGCCGATGAGCAGTTTTTCCAACCATTTCAGCTTTCCCGCCGCGAGCAGGAATATGGCGAGCAGGCCGATGACCAGCGGCCAATATCCAGCATCGGAATCACCAGTCAGCGCAGCCAGCCCGAGCGATCCGCCGATGATGTTCCCGCCTTCGTAAGCCGCATTTCCGACAAACAATGCGACCAGCAGCAAAATCGCCGATGCAATGCGCGGAGCTCCAGTTGGAAGCGCGTCCATGATCGCCTCACCAAGACCCTTGCGCGTAACCAACGCTACGCGGCTAGCCATGCCTTGCAGGATGATCGTGGCAAAGGTTGCGAATAACAAAGCCCAGAGCAGCGCGTAGCCGAATTTCGCGCCTGCAAGCGTGCAGGCGGTTACTGTACCAGGGCCAATGAAGGCTGCCGAAACAAGCATACCGGGGCCAGGGCGATAGCGGCGCAGATTGGTGACAAATGACATCCATTGCGCATAACAGTATGAAAGCGCATCGGCATAGTCCGAAATTGCGCCTATTGCCCTCCATTATGCTTGACCAAAGGCGGTGCTTCCCACTAAGGAGCGCGCCTGCCCGTCATTCATACGCGATTTGACGGCGCGGAAAATCGTAGTGTGGCGATCGTAGCTCAGTTGGTTAGAGCGCCGGTTTGTGGTACCGGAGGTCGGGGGTTCGAACCCCCTCGGTCGCCCCATTTTCCTCCTTGGGATTCAATATTGAGCGCCGCTCTTTTTGGGGTGACAGCTTAGCTTTATAATATTATTACGCATTTGAGTAATTTAATGAATCGGCCGGTAGAATGAACCGCCATTCTTGGGGTGAGAATATGACGGCACTTTGGGACCTTCCCGACTTTGATGCGCATGAAGCGGTACATTTGTTTGAAGACAAGGCATCCGGCCTGCGCGCTGTTATTGGTATTCATTCCACCCATCTTGGCCCCGCAGCGGGCGGGACACGCTTTTGGCATTATGCCGATAACGGCGCCGCCGTGACCGACGCATTGCGGCTGTCGCGGGGTATGAGTTACAAAAACGCAATGGCTGGCCTGCCACTTGGCGGCGGTAAGGGCGTTGTTCTGGCGAATGAGGCGCGCACCAAAACGCCGGAAATGCTTGCGGCCTTCGGGCGCGCAATTGAATCGCTCGGTGGCAAATATGTGACCGCAGAAGATGTCGGTATGAGC
>CAKZNA010000079.1 GCA_937129355.1 uncultured Sphingomonadales bacterium
CACCAATTAGGTTACTGCTATGATGTGTTAATGACATCCTGATATCCCATTATTCATAAAAATATTTTGCTTTATATGCGTACGTTATATAACAACATACCTAACAAGCTGTTAAAAATTTGTTTACAATGCCCTAATAGTTTAATTAAATTTGAAAATATATTCTGGAGCAGAAAATGATTGCTGGTTCATTCCCAAGCAGCCGACCAAGACGAAATCGACAAAGTTCATGGTCACGGGATATGATGCGTGAAAACCATCTCTCGGTTAAAGATTTGATTTGGCCTCTTTTTGTGCAGGAGGGTAACAATACTGCGTCAAAAATTACATCAATGCCTGGAGTAAGCCGCCTGACCATCGATTTGGTGGTTGAACATGCTGCAAAGGCAAAAGAACTGGGCATCCCAGCTATAGCTTTATTTCCTAACACGCCCGATGAGCTTAAATCAGAAGACGGTTATGAAGGTGTTAACCCAGAAAATTTAGTTTGTAGGACCGTGCGAGCGATAAAAGCGCAAGTCCCTGATATCGGCATTATTTGTGATGTGGCGCTTGACCCTTATACTACGCACGGGCAAGACGGCATCGTAAAGAACGGGTATGTTGATAATGATTTAACGCTCGAAGCGCTTATTAATCAGGCCCATATCCAAGTAAATGCTGGCTGCGACATTATTGCACCGTCGGATATGATGGATGGCCGCGTTGGTGCGATCCGCCGCACGCTTGAAATGCGCGAATTTCATAATGTGCAGATCATGGCCTATGCCGCCAAATATGCGAGTGCCTTTTATGGGCCGTTTCGTGATGCTGTTGGCTCCGGCGGCCTGCTAAAAGGCGACAAGAAAAGCTATCAAATGGACCCTGCGAACGGGGACGAAGCCTTGCGCGAGGTAGCGCTGGATATTACAGAGGGCGCGGATAGCGTGATGGTAAAGCCCGGCCTACCTTACCTCGATATCGTCCGCGATGTCCGTGCGAATTTCAATATTCCGGTCTATGCATATCAAGTCTCCGGCGAATATGCGATGATCGAAGCCGCGGCGGCGGCAGGAGCTGGCGACCGCGATGCGCTAGTTTTGGAAACGCTGATGTCGTTCAAACGCGCGGGTTGCTCAGGTGTACTGACCTATCACGCCGCGCATGCAGCAAAATTGCTCCATGGCTGACATTATCATCGAGACTGACCGGCTCATTCTGCGCACGCAGGCCGAGACGGATTTTGACGTCTGGATGCGGGAGATCAATTCTCAGCGCGTGAAGGAATATCTCGGCGGTATTGAAGAACCGCATGAGACAGAGGCAGCCTTTGCTCGCGCCGCCGCCAGTCAGGCGAAAGAAGGCTTTTCCTTCTGGTTCGTCGCGCTGAAAGAAACTGGCGAACTAATCGGCGCGTGCGGCTTGAAAAGGCTGGATGCTGATACCGCGCCAAACGAGATCAAAGGCAATATTGAAATTGGCTGGATTTTCGGTGAGAAATATTGGCGTAAAGGCTATGCTAGCGAGGCGGCCAATGCTTCGCTGGATTATGCGTTTGCACGAACCGATGCCGCGCGCGTGATTGCGCTTACCAGTCAGAGTAATATACCTAGCTGGAAGATGATGGAGAAGCTGGGGATGCAGCGCCGCGAAGAATTTGAATTTCATGATCCGGATTTTCCAGCGCGCGACAATCCGACCATCGTATACTTGAAAGAGAAACCATAATGAGCACCCCTTCTTCAAATCAGCGCCCCGACGTTTCCATCATTCCGTTTAACGGCAAAACACCGCAAATTGACGATAGCGCCTTCATCGCGCCGGGTTGCCGCATCATCGGGGATGTCACCATCGGGCCGGACGTATCGGTCTGGTATAATTGCGTCATTCGCGCCGATGCCAGCCGCATTGAAATTGGCGCGCGCAGCAACATCCAAGACGGCAGCGTCGTCCATTGCGACGGCCCCATGCCGGGGCATCCGGACGGTTTTCCGACCATTATCGGCGAAGATGTTCTGATCGGCCATATGGCGATGGTGCATGGCTGTATCATCAAAGATCGCGGCTTCATAGGGCTCAGCGCGACGATCATGAATGGCTGCGTTGTGGAAAGCGACGCAATGCTGGGCGCGGGCGCGTTGCTACCCGAAGGCAAGCATATGGGCGAAAAAGAGCTATTGGTCGGCGAATACGCGTTTGGCCCTTCACGGAATGATGTGGTCTCGATTAGATGCCGGAGCACCGGCTATTGAATTAGCGCTCCAGGAGCAGTAGGTCAAAGTATGTCTAGTAATCTCGCCGAATCCACCGCTGAAGTTGAAGTGCAAGCAAGACCTGCGCCCGCTGAGTTGGCAAGCGATGAGCAGGATATTTCAATGCCCTTAGCCGCTAAAGCGCTAATGGACATGGCAAGGCGCAGAGGCTTGCACGCCTCCAAGCACGAAGCCGAACAGGCCTGGGGGCAGGTCACGGCAAATACCAGCCGCGACCGCTTGATTGCCGCATGGAAGTCGCTATTCAAAGGGCATGCTGTTGCCAGCAGCACGGCGGGATTATT
>CAKZNA010000080.1 GCA_937129355.1 uncultured Sphingomonadales bacterium
CACGCACGCGTGCGGTTGGAACGGGTAAAATAAAGGGTAGCGCGCAAAGCTACGCCTGCCAGCACCCCGCATAATGTTCGTCGACCAGTCCGGCAGCCTGCATATAGGCGTAGATGATCGTGCTGCCGACAAAGCTCATCCCGCGTTTTTTGAGTTGCTTTGAAATCGCGTCGCTTTCCGGCGATGTGACGCGCAGCCCGGACCCGTCTTTCGGACGAAAGACCTGCGGCTTCCCATCGACATGCGCCCAGAGCCATTTGGCGAAGCTGCCGAACTCCTTTTGCATTTCGATGAAAGCAACCGCGTTTTTGCGCGCAGAATAGATTTTCAGCTTGTTGCGGATAATGCCCGCGTCTTCCCGCAATGCTTCCAGCTCGTCGTCTGTCATTGCGGCAACGCGCAGCACATCAAATCCATGAAACGCGGCGCGATATCCTTCGCGTTTCTTGAGTACGGTTTCCCAGCTCAGCCCCGCCTGCGCGCCTTCAAGGGTGAGCATCTCAAACAAGTGATGGTCATCATGCGACGGCACGCCCCATTCCTCGTCATGATAGCGGCCATAAAATTCCTTGCCCGACTGCCCGCCGAAACAGCGGTGCTTTCCATCTGCGCCGAGCGTCGTCATTCACTGTCACCCGCCGCAATCGCCGATGCAAGCCAATCGGGCAAATCGAGATCACCCATACCTTCAACCCGCCGATGTTCGATCGACAGGCCAAGGTCGGGATAGGAGATACGCAGGCGCTTCTCTTCAGCCTGATCAATCGGCGCCACCACCATGCGGCGGTTCACCTTCACGCGCCAATTCATCCGCGCAGTATTTTCTTGGCCTACATAGCAACCCTTTTCGAAGGACACGCCGTTTAGCTCGATAGCATTTGCCTCCAGCCACAATGTCTGCGCATCGCCAAGTTCGGCAATGCCCTCCGTCACGCCAAGCGACAGGCGGTGCGCGCGATAGGCGTCGCTCGCATCTTCATCATCGTCCGAGAGCGGCGCGATCCAACGCTGGCCAAGTTCGGCAAGGCGCGGATCATCATTCCCCTCGCCCGTAGCACTCCAAAACACGCCAAGCGTTTCATCAACCCCAATCGCTATCTTCCGCCGCAGCCGATAAAGCGACAATCGTTTAACCAACGCATCGGCCCGCTCGGCCTCACAATCGATCAATATATCATCGGGTGCACCCGCATCGGCAAACATGAAAAAATCAAACAGCGCCTTGCCTTGCGGAGAGAGAAGCCCGGACCATAGCGGCAAGGCAACTTTTGAATCCTGCGTCACCAAACCTTGCAGGAAATCTCGCACATCTTCGCCTGGCTCGGTTGGCGTTAGGCGAATGACAGCGCGGTCAAAAAGTCTAGGATTGCTCATATGCTTCAGGTAAGGCTTCGCGCATGTCGAAACAAGCCGAAACCATAACGATCCGCCGCCCCGACGATTGGCATGTCCATTTGCGCGATGGCGCGATGATGGAAAGCGTCACGCCCTATACTGCGCGGCAATTTGCGCGCGCGATTGTGATGCCCAACCTGTCCCCGCCGGTGACGAGTGTGGATGCAGCCGCGGCCTATCGGAAACGGATTTTGGCAGCGGTGCCAGATAGGGTGGAATTCACGCCATTGATGACCGCCTATCTAACCGACGATACCGACGCAGACGAAATCGCGCGCGGACATGCAGAAGGCGTGTTTACCGCCGCCAAGCTCTACCCCGCCAACGCAACGACAGGCAGCGCGCATGGCGTGACCGATATTTCCAAGATCCACAGCGTGCTGGAACGTATGCAGCAGATTGGCATGCCACTGCTGATCCACGGTGAAGTGACGGAAAGCGATATCGATATTTTCGACCGCGAGGCGGTGTTCATCAACCGCACATTGTCAAAGCTGGTGGCCGATATGCCTGCGCTGAAAATCGTGTTTGAGCATATCACGACAAGCGAAGCGGCGGATTTTGTGATGTCTGCTGGCGAAAATGTCGCCGCCACGATCACACCGCAGCATCTGCATATCAACCGGAACGCGATGCTGGTTGGCGGGATTCGCCCGCACGCCTATTGCCTGCCCGTGGCCAAGCGGGAGAAGCACCGTCTCGCGCTGCGCAAAGCCGCCACATCAGGTTCGGCCAAATTCTTCCTTGGCACCGACAGTGCCCCGCATGAAAAACATACCAAAGAAAGCGCGTGCGGCTGTGCCGGAATTTTCAACGCGCCCTATGCAATCGAAAGCTATGCAGCGGTATTTGACGAGGAAGGCGCGTTGGACAAGCTGGAAGGCTTTGCGTCAGAAAATGGCCCGAACTTTTACGGGCTTCCGCTTAACCAGGACACGATAACACTGGAGCGAAGCGGCACAGTTGTGCCAGACACGCTACCTGCTGGCGAGAGCGAAATTGTTCCTTTTCATGCGGGCGAAACGCTTGGTTGGAAATTGGTTTAACTTTGTTCGTCAGAATTGGCTTTCGCCAATCGCCGCACCAGCCCTCTCCCCCACCCGGACCACCCGATGAGAATATCCTGTGGGTGGACCGGGCGGGGGAGAGGGCTGGCACCGCCGCGCTTCAACGCAAAAAACCCTAAAAACTAAAGCTCAAGCCCGCACCAAGCGACGTTGCCTCCGGTCCTGTAAATCCCACACTTTGCGATGCCGACAGATTCAACCGAAGCGGTCCAGCCAAAGCAAAGGATGCCGATCCACCAAATTCGGCCCAAACATCGCCCTGCCCCGGTTGGTTCCGAATGGCCGTCAGCTGCGCCATGCGTTGACCTACAATCGTGTTTCCGGGTGCAAAGGCCGTGCTGTTTGTGCTGGCCACTATGGCCGCGAAAGGCCCGAAGCTATGCTCCAGATCTTCGCCAAACAGATGGGTATAATCAAGACCGAAAGTGCCCGCCACGCCCTCTTCACGTTCCTCTACAGCAACCTGCCGTCCGCTTGGCAATGTGGCGGCACGGCCAATATCGACGCTGTTATAATCTGCCGACAGTGACGGCGAAAGGAAGCCGCTTTCGCCGATTGCAATGTCATAGGTAATCGATCCTCCGACGCCGAATATCTTGCCGTCGCTGTTGATGATAACCGGATTGCCATCACTGCCAATACGTTCGCGGTCGAATTTACGGCGGCCTATGGTGACGTCGCCGTCCAGACTTACATCGCCCAATCCAATGCCTGCTGACAGGCTCAATTGCTCTGTGCTTGCTGGCACCGCGTTGATCAGACCTTGCACATTTCCCGCATCAACTTTGGTGGCGGAAAGTTCAATATAGCCATCACCAATATCGCGCGTAACCGATGCATTGATATAGCCCTGATTGTCACTTTCGGCCATCAATGTCGCACCGCCCGAAATACCGACTCGCCAGTTATTTTCTTCTTCATCCTGCGCCAATAGCGGCGAGGAAATGCAGCCCAGCAGCGCTACGCATAGAATTTTCTTTTTCATAAAACCCCCTGAAATCCGTGAAACTATGCCTTTTCAACGCAGCACCACAAAAAAACCTTCAAATTTTTCGAAGGGTTTTGCGCTATGGTGCGTTGGATGGGTGTCAGGCGCATGAAGCTGCCCGATATGGAGATGGATATTTTGGAGACGGCAAGGTCCCCTGAAAGCCAGAGTGACGACGCATTTATGCGGCGTATCGCCCTGCGCGAGACGGAGGCATTACACTCGGTTGCCGATCTTTATGGTGATATCCCGTTCCGCATCGGCTGCCGCATGCTTTCTGATCCGGTCGAGGCAGAGGATATTGCGCAAGAAGCGCTGCTCAGGCTTTGGCGGCATGCGGATCGCTGGAAAGATGGCGGCCCGGGTATCGCCGCATGGCTTAGCCGCGTTGGCACCAACCTTTGCCTTGACCGGCTCCGCAAAACGCGCCGGGATTCGCAAGAAGACGTACCCGAACGCGCCGATGAAACACCGTTGGCAGACGCCAGTTTAGAGAGCGATCAAATGAAACAGGCCGTGATAGATTGTATCGGAGACCTGCCCGAACGCCAGCGCGCGTCGGTAGTCCTCACCTATTATGAAGCCATGTCGAACCAGATGGCCGCCGACAATCTGGAGATGAATATCAAAGCATTTGAATCGATGCTCTACCGTGCGCGCGGCACGCTGCAAGGCTGCGTCGAAGGCAAGGGCGTGCTTGCTGCCGATATAGCGAGGATAACGCCATGACGGCTACATTCTCTTCCGCAATGACAGCGGCGCTCGATCGCTATGATACCCCGCAATTGCCGGATGGTTTTACCGATCGGCTGATCGCGCGGGCGACTGCAGAGTCCGCGCTTGAACCAGCCACCAAACGGAGGCAGCAATCGGTCAGCCCGTGGAAACGCGCGCGGCGCATTGTCGGGTCGGTTGCGGCTATGGGATTCTTCTCGGCAACGGCAGCCGCAATGGGTGTCTTTGGTGAGCCGGTTGAAATTCCGGTTATTTCCGATGTCGCGAGGCAGCTGGATCTGGTTGAACAGCCACGCCCGGTTGCAAGAGCTATAGCTGCGACACCTCCCGCTGGAACGACCCAAAAAAATGCCGATGCTGTTGCTGCGCCCTCAAATGATATCATACGCGAGACGAACGAAGCTGCGCGGACCACATTCGAACGGATAGTTGATGACCCGCGTTTTAAAAAACTAACGCCCCGGCAGAAGCGCCGGGCGCTCAGGCGCACGGCACGCAAGCTGATGCAGTCCGGTGAAGCGACACCCGCAGAGGTCAAATCGACGATTAGTACCATGGTGAAGGAGCGGCGCGCAGCGAGAGCGCAAAGCCCCCGCCGGGCAGCTTTGCGAGAGCGGATAAAAAATGCGACGCCCGAACAAAAGGCAAAGCTCCGCGAGAGATTTGAAGCGCTGCCGCCCGAACGGCAGGAGAAAATAAAAGCGCGGCTCGGCGTTACTCCGACCTCGGCGGAGAATAGCGAAGCTGTCAGTGAGGCCGAACCTGCCGCAGAGGCAAGTCCGGCTTCTGAAAATACGGTGGCACCAGTGCCTGTGACACCGCCGCCTGCTGTTAAACCCGCAAAAGCGGAACGCGCAGCACGGCTTCGTGATCGTTACCGCAACGCGACGCCGGCACAGCGCGCGCAGGCCCACGAGCGAGCAAAGAAGCGCCGCGAAGCCGCAAAGCGCAGGCCATCCATACGCGAACGCCGCGCCAAAATCCGCCGCCGCCGCAACTAAGCAAAAATAATCGAAGGGTTTTTCTCCCTCCTCCGTTGAAAGGTCACAGCGCGGCAAAAACCGCGATGAACCCAACGGAGAATATAATGAAAAAGCTACTCTACATTCCCGTCGCAGCAGCATTGCTTGCTGGTCCAGCGATGGCAGAACGCACCAAAACCGTCACGGTTGAAAATGACCGGATCAGCGGCAGCAAAACCATCACCCGCGACGGCAATGGCAATGTCAGCGTCGATGGCGACCTGACCCGCAAATCCGACGGCGCAACGGCGACGCATCGTTATGATCGTGAACGTACCGAATCTGGCTGGACAGCTAGCGGCGAACAGGCAGATTTTAAAGGACGCTCGCGCGGCTTTGACTATCAACGTGATCGCACAGAAAATGGCTATGAAGCCAACGGTTCTGCCTATAACCGGCGCGGCGACCAATACGGCTATACCGGCTATGGCACACGCAGCGAGAATTCACGCGAACGTGGCCGCAACGTCACCCGCAATGGGAAGGTCGTTTATGACCGGACCGATACAGCCACCCGTAACGCCGATGGCCAGATTGTGCGCAATCGCACAGTAACGCGCGATCCAACTTTCCGCCCGAAGAAACGGTTGAAGCCCCTAAAGGTCAAAAACCCCAAGCCGCGTAAGCGCTGGAAAAAGCGGCGCGGACGTTAAGATGACGGGGAGGGAGGGCCGCCCTCCCTCCCAAATTGAAGCAAAGCGAAGATAGAGGAGACAAGAGATGAAGAAGGTATTTTTCATTCTGGCACCGGCATTGATGGTCGCCACCCCGGCGATAGCGGCAGAAGAAAGTGCAGCGCCGCGGGCCGGCCCCGCATACGCGCATCTTGCGGCCAAAATACTGCATAAGAAAGGAGGTCCGCCAAACTGGCGTAGGATCAATCACAAGATCAACAAGCGCGCCAAACATGCGGTGCGCAAAGGCGCCAATCCGGCACGTGTCCGCAAGAAAGCCAAGGCATATAAAAAGAAGCTCTATCGCCGCTGGAAAGCATCGAAATAGATCGCAAATGAACTACCCCCACAGCGCGGCCACCCTATGCAAGATAATAACGGCCCGCTCACGAGCGGCATCCCTGTGCCGCGACCCTCCCTGAACGCGGGGTAACTTTGGAGAGCCCGCCCTTGCACCGGGCTCTCCTTTTATGCCGGGGCTGGCTTTTTCCGGAACGCGTCAGAGCTGAAGAGGATGAGCCCGGCCCAGATAAGTGCAAAAGCAAGCAAGCGCGCTTCGTCCAATTCTTCGCCATATAGAAATATCGCCACCAGAAACTGTATGGTGGGGCCGATATACTGGATGAAACCGAGTAGGCTATAGTCCAATTTTCGCGCAGCAACGGCAAAGAATAATAACGGCATAGCTGTCATTGCGCCGCCAACGACAAGATACAGCATCGTTTCGGTATCACCGGTCCAGCCAGAGCTGTCCGGTTGGAATGCAAACCAATAGGCCGCGAACATTGAAACGGGGAGCAGCACGGTTGTCTCCACCGCAAGGCCGGGTACAGCGCCGACGGGTGCAAGCTTTCGAACAAAGCCATAGAGGCAGAAACTTCCTGCAACAGTCAGGCTGATCCATAGCGTGCTGAATGCACCGACCGCGAGGATTGCGACCGCAACCACAGCCAAACCAACCGCAATCCATTGGCGGCGTGACAGTTTTTCACTCAGAAATATCGTACCAAGTGCAACATTCATAAGCGGGTTGAGATAATAGCCCAGACTGGTTGCCAATATCTGCCCCGAATTGACTGCCCAGACATAGACCAGCCAATTTGTCGAGATGAGTATTGCGCTCAAAACCATCCATCGGAGCATTTTCCAGCTTCGCAATACGGAGATATATTCCACCAACTGCTGACGAAATGCCATAATGGCGAGCAACAACGGGATCGCCCAAACGACACGGTGGGCGACGATTTCAAACGCGGGAACATGCGAAATCTGCTTAAAGAATATGGGCATGAAGCCCCACATTGTATAAGCAGCGATTGCCGCTAAAAGCCCGCCCCGATCAATGATCTTGTCATGTGTCGAGGCAGACGGGCTGGTCAGATAAATCCGCCGCCAAGAAAGAGCCGGAGCACGCCAACTGCTATCACGAAAATATTGAAATTGCGCCCCGCGTTACTGGACGACACCATGCCGAGAAGCAGGCCAATGCCTGCAACAATCAACACCAGCCAGTTAAGCCAGCCAAAGAAAGGAATCAGTCCCGGGATTGCAAGGACAAGGGCGATAACGCCGAGGATGAGAGAAAGTATATTAGCCATAACTGTATTATAGGGTTAACTCACCTCAGTTTCAAGAAGCTCACCGCTTTTCTTCGCATAGCTTAACGCCTAAAGCGCGGATAATGGAAGGAAGAATTTATGTTTGATCCCAAACTGACGCTTGAAACCGACCGGCTGTTGCTCAGGCCTCCCGTCGCCGCCGATTTTGACGCATTTTGCGAAATGATGGCGGATGAAGAATCGGCGCGTTTTGTTGGTGAACAGATGAATCGGGCCCAAGCCTGGCGGTCATGGTGCTCGCTAATCGGCGCATGGCATATGAGCGGGTTTGGTATGTTTTCGGTATATCTGAAAGATAGCGGTGATTGGATCGGGCGAGTTGGCCCATGGGACCCAGAAGATTGGCCTGCGCCGGAAGTGGGCTGGGGCTTGCACCCGAAATATACCGGACAGGGCTATGCTTACGAGGCTTCGGTGGCGACCATGGATTATGTGTTTGATGATCTTGGCTGGGAAGATGTCATCCATATTATCGATCCTGACAATCTGCCTTCGATCGCCCTTGCGAAGAAGTTGGGTGCGACGAACAGGGGGCCGACGCGGATGCCAGAGCCGTATCACGAGGCGATTGTTGACGCTTGGGGTCAAACCCGGAAGCAATGGAAAGCTGCGCGAAGCTAAACAATTATGCCATTTTGTCATTTATTGTTCATCTTGCTTACGGTATTATCAGCCAAGCTGTCAGCTTTTTGCTGATTTTAGAAGAAGATATTAACTCAGGGGCCCTCTACATGCTTCGCAAACTTTTATTTGCTTCCACCATTTGCGCCATGCCAGCCGCCGTGCTGGCGCAAGAACAACCTGCCGAAGAAGCGCAGGCAGCGCCGGAAAGCTTACTGCCGCCCACCCCGACAACGGACGCAATGACGGCCGATGAGCCTGTCGCAGTGGAGCCGGAAATTGTTGAAGAGGTGAGGCCGCTTTGGAGCGCCGAAGCAGCAACGCAGCTGCTCGGCAAAATCAATGATATCGGCGCAGACGGCCTGAAGCCCGCGGACTATCAGCCTGCAAAATTGAAAGCTGCGCTGGATAGCGGTGATGCAGCCCAAATTGATGCCGAGGCAACACGCGCCTTCACATGGCTCGCCGAAGATATACGCGACGGCCGCACGCCTCAAAAATCGCGCATCCAATGGTTTGTTGTTGATCCCGATGCACAAGCCATGCCAACGGCCGGCCTGCTTGCAAAAGTGCTAGATGGCGGTGATGTGAATGCTATTTTGAAATCGCTAGAACCCACGCATGATGATTATGCGGCCTTGCGTAAACAGCTCGCGGCAACACCCGCTGCAAGCGTTACAAAGCGCCGGTTAATCACCGCGAATATGGACCGTTGGCGCTGGTTACAGCGTGATTTGGGCAAGGATTATCTGTTCACCAATGTGCCCGAATATATGGTGCAATATGTCATAAACGATACGCAAATCGCGACTTTCCGCACAATTGTCGGCAAGCCTGGTCGCAACGCGACGCCGCAACTGACAGAAATGGTTCGGGGCGTTATCTACAATCCGACATGGACTGTCCCGCAAAGCATCGTCAAAGGCGAAGGATTGGGCGCGCGCGTACTTGGAAACCCGGCATGGGCAAAATCCAAAGGATATACCGCCACCAAAGGCGCCAATGGGTATGTATCCGTGGTGCAGAAATCCGGGCCGGGCAATGCGCTTGGTTATATGAAGCTCGACATGCCAAACCGGCACGCCATCTTCTTGCATGATACTCCATCGCGGCGTCTGTTTCGCAATGCCAACCGCGCGCTAAGTCACGGTTGCATCAGAACCGAAAATGCCGCCGACCTCGCGATGGCCATCGCCTATGTTCAGGGCGATGTTCCTACAGCTCGCAGCAACCGGATCATGAAGTCACGCAAATATACCAATGTTCCGGTAAAGCGGAAGCTACCCGTTTATATCACCTATTTCACCATGGCGAGCGATGTGAATGGTAAGATGAAGAGTTTTCGGGATATCTATGGACGCGACAAAGCCGTGTTCAATTCATTTGCAAAGCCGCGCAAAAGACAGCCAGCGAGTGTTGCGTCAAAATAGAATATAGCTCTTAAAGCTTATCAGCGTAAATCAATCGGCCACCGCCGAGATGATAGAGCATTTCCTTGTTCAGGCCCGGTGAGACCGCAAAGCAACCTTCGCTACGGCCAAGCTTGCCCCATTTGCTGACCATGTCAGGTGCGGCGTACCATGCTTCATGCAGCACAATTGCGCGTTCCAGCGCCTGATTATTGTCGGTGTCGAGGCCATCCAGGCGCATGGATGAACCATATTTGCCTTTATACCAGTCCATCGTAATATAAGCGCCGCGCGAGGTTGCAAGCGAGCCGCGGGTATTAGAAAAACTTTTGAGCCAACCGTCATGCTGCGGATCGGATCCGCGTCCATGCGCAACCAGGTGGGGTTTTATAGATCCCGCCAGCATATCGACGACAAATAGGCGTGGTTGGTGTGATGGCAGACTGAAGTCGACAAGCCCTACCTTGTCCCGGCGCCATAATTTTTCGCCGAGCCGGTCCATTTGCTGCTGAGCAATGCCGATCAATTTGCGCTGCTGCGGTAAAACCGAAGAAGGCGACGCAAATGCGCGCGTGGGCAAGATACTTGCTCCTGCTGCTACAAGCGATCCTGTAATCAGGTCGCGGCGCTTGATTGCCTTTTTCATCATAGTTTCCCCTATAGCACAGGTTAGCTAGCTATTTGCTGAATGAGAAAGCCAATTAATAGCGACAAATCTGCGCAAAAGCGCGATGAGTCGTGCAAAAATTAACCTTTGATCGCGTTTTTTAGCCAATTTCAGCGGCGGCCGGAGGATTCGGCTTCGCGCGGGCGGCAACAACACTGCCCGCCACAATCAATGCGGTCCCCAAAATTGTCGGCCAAGTCACCGCTTCGGCAAAGAAATACCAGCCGAAGATCGCGGCCCAGACAAAGGCGGTATATTCTACCGGAATAAGTATTTGCGCTTCAGCACGCGCATAGGCCCAACTGAGCAGCAGGACAGAGATTATCGCAAGCGCCGCCGCGCCGCTTAGCAGGGGAACCTTGTCCATCTGCAGCCCATCCAGAAACCATGGCGCGGCAATGGCGAGCGTAGCGGCGGTTAGCAAATTCTGGAAAAAAGCGATCTCCAACGGCTCCGCTTGCTGCGCCTGTTCGCGCGCGAGGATCAGGTTATAGGCAAACAGGCAGGCGGAAATCATAACAGCGACCGTGCCCCAAAGCGCCTCTTCTTCATAATCACCGCTGAATTTGGCGCTGACGATAATCGCGACGCCCGCGATGCCCGTTACCGAGGCGATGATGGCTTCCTTGCCGATTTTCTCGCCCAGCAAGATCGCGGCTAGATAGAGCGCAATGACCGGCGCAAAGAAAGATAACCCAATCGCCTCGGCAATCGGAAGCCGCGCCAAAGCCCAGAAGAACATTACCGCCATGATCGCAACCACAATGCTACGCTTCATATGCAGCCGCATCACGTCCGGTTTTGGCCAAG
>CAKZNA010000081.1 GCA_937129355.1 uncultured Sphingomonadales bacterium
TATGTTGGCCTAGTGTCGGGAGCCTGTTTTGCAGATTTTGGGCATGACGTGGTTTGCGTCGATAAAGACGACAGCAAAATCGCGCGGTTGAATGACAATGTCATGCCGATTTACGAGCCCGGACTAGATGCCCTTGTCGGCAGCAATGTTGAAGCGGGCCGCCTTTCCTTCTCAAATGACCTAACCACATCCGTCCAAGGATGTGATGCCGTGTTTATTGCGGTGGGAACGCCTTCACGGCGTGGCGACGGACATGCTGATCTGACTTACGTTTATGCAGCAGCGAAAGAAATTGCTGCAGCGATAGGCGACAAAACTGTCATAGTGACCAAATCGACGGTACCGGTGGGAACCGGCGATGAAGTGGAACGCATCATTAAAGCAGAACGCTCCGATATTGATTTCGCAGTCGTTTCAAATCCCGAGTTTTTGCGCGAGGGAGCCGCTATCACTGACTTTAAGCGGCCTGACCGGATCGTGGTAGGAACCGAGGTCGAATGGGCGCGCGAAGTGATGCATGCCATCTATCGGCCATTATTCCTCAATGAATCACCGCTTCTCTTCACCAGTCGCAAGTCGGCCGAAGTTATAAAATATGCGGCGAACGCATTCCTTGCGACAAAGATCACCTTCATCAACGAGATGGCCGACCTATGCGAAAAGGTTGATGCAAATGTTCAGGACGTGTCACGCGGCATCGGCCTCGACAACCGTATTGGCGCGAAATTTCTGCATGCTGGCCCCGGGTATGGAGGCAGCTGCTTTCCCAAAGACACGTTGGCGCTGCTAAAAACCGCACAAGACAACGACACGCCGATGCGGATTATCGAAGCAGTGGTAAATGCCAATGACCTGCGCAAACGCGCCATGGGCCGCAAGATCGTGCAAGCGCTTGGCGGCGATGCGCGGGGCAAGAAGGTTGCCGTGCTTGGGCTGACCTTCAAACCCAATACCGATGATATGCGGGATTCTCCAGCCATTGCAGTCGTGCAAACGCTCATGGACGCAGGCGCACAGGTCAGTGCCTATGACCCCGAAGGCATGGAAGAAGCAGCCAAACTTATGCCCAATATCGAGATGGCCGAAGGAGCTTATGAAGCGGCAGAGAGTGCAGACGCGCTGGCAATTGTCACCGAATGGGATGCTTTCCGCGCGCTTGACCTGAAACGCCTGAAAGAATTGATGTCGGGGAATGCGCTAATCGACTTACGCAACATCTATCATCCAGCCGATGCAATTGATGCCGGTTTTGATTATTTTAGCATTGGTCGTTAGCAACGCTTGGCCAAAGTTGCTCTTTATGAAATGAAAGCCAAAACATGTTGCGACTGCCCATCCTTTCAGCGAATAGGCCGTCATGCATAATCTGACCCATCTTGAGCGGCTCGAGGCCGAGAGCATTCACATCATGCGTGAAGTTGTGTCCGAGGCTGAAAAGCCGGTCATGCTCTATTCCGTTGGGAAAGACAGTGCAGTCATGCTGCATATAGCGCGCAAGGCATTTTACCCCTCTCCGCCCCCATTTCCTCTGCTCCATGTGGATACGACCTGGAAGTTTCAGGAAATGTATAAACTGCGCGACAAGATGGCGCAGGATACGGGCATGGAATTACTGGTTTACCAAAACCCCGAAGCGGTGGAACGCGGGATTAACCCGTTCGATCATGGCCCGCTTCATACCGATATGTGGAAGACAGAGGGGCTCAAACAGGCGCTAGACCTGTATGGCTTTGATGTCGCATTTGGCGGCGCACGGCGTGATGAGGAAAAAAGCCGCGCAAAGGAACGCGTTTTCAGTTTCCGTTCGGCCAACCACCGCTGGGACCCAAAAAACCAGCGCCCGGAAATATGGAATCTTTATAATGCCCGTAAAGCCAAGGGTGAAAGCATCCGCTGCTTCCCCATCTCCAACTGGACCGAGCTTGATATCTGGCAATATATTCAGCTCGAAGACATTCCCATTGTGCCGCTCTATTTTGCCGCAAAGCGCCCGACATATGAACACGAAGGCGGGCTGTTTATGGCGGATGATATCGAACGGATTGAAAAAATACTTGGCCGGAAGATTGAGACCACAGATCGTTCGGTTCGCTTCCGGACATTGGGCTGCTCCCCGCTTACCGGTGCCGTCGAAAGCGAAGCTGATAATCTGTCGCAAGTGATTCAGGAAATGCTGCTGACCACCACATCGGAAAGGCAAGGCCGCGTTATCGACCATGATCAGGCCGCCAGCATGGAGAAGAAAAAGCAGGAAGGCTATTTCTGATGGCGTCTCCTATATATGAAACAGAAAAGCTGATCGCGGATGACATTGATGCATATCTCGAATTGCATCAGCACAAATCGCTGCTGCGCTTCATTACCTGCGGTTCGGTCGATGACGGCAAATCAACGCTGATCGGGCGGCTACTCTATGACAGCAAGATGATCTTTGAGGATCAACTGGCGGCGCTCGAAAGCGACAGCAAAAAAGTCGGGACGCAGGGACAAGATATCGATTTCGCTTTGCTGGTCGACGGTCTGGCAGCGGAACGTGAGCAAGGCATCACCATCGATGTAGCTTACCGATTCTTTGCCACCGAAAAGCGCAAATTTATCGTCGCCGATTGCCCCGGACATGAGCAATATACACGCAACATGGTAACCGGCGCATCCACGGCAAACCTTGCGATCATCCTTGTCGACGCACGCAAAGGCGTCTTGCCGCAAACGCGCAGACACAGCTACCTGACGCATCTTTTGGGTATTCGCAACATCGTACTGGCAGTCAACAAGATGGACTTGGTTGACTATAATCAACAGACATTTGACGATATCGTTGCGGACTATCAAAAATTCGCGGATGAGATCGGTATTGATAGCTTCACCGCGATGCCAATTTCAGGGTTTCGCGGCGACAACATTACCGGTCCATCAGAAAATACGCCTTGGTATGACGGCATCAATCTGGTCGAACATCTGGAAACGGTCGAGCTCGACATTACCTCTAATCAGTCCAAGCCGTTCCGGATGCCGGTGCAATGGGTCAACCGGCCTAACCTCGATTTTCGTGGCTTTTCCGGTCAAATTTCAAGTGGCCGGATAGCTCCCGGTGATGCCGTGCGTATTTTGCCAAGCGGTAAAACCTCTACAGTCACCAAAATCGTCACATTGGGCGGTAATTTGGAAGAAGCTGTCGCTGGACAATCCGTCACCATTTGTCTTGCCGACGAAGTCGATTGTTCGCGCGGCGATGTGATCGCTGTGGCGGATAACCCTCCGCAAAGCGCCGACCAGTTTGAAACAACGCTCGTCTGGATGGCCGACGATGCCCTGATCCCAGGCCGCGCCTATTGGCTCAAGCTTGCCAGCCAGACCGTATCGGCGACACTGCAACCGCCGAAATATCAGGTTGATGTGAACAGCCTGGAACATCTGGCATCCAAAACGCTGGAACTGAATGATATAGGCGTTGCTACCCTGACGACCGATCGCGATGTTGTTTTCGAATCTTATGCAGAGGAAAGCGGCGGTGCGAACAAAGCGCTTGGCGGGTTTATCCTTGTCGATAAACTGACCAATGCAACGGTAGCTGCTGGAATGCTGCATTTCTCGCTCCGCCGTGCGCAAAATGTACATTGGCAAGCGGTTGATATTAGCCGCGAAGCTCATGCGAAGCAAAAGGGTCAATCTCCTCGCCTGCTATGGTTCACAGGGCTTTCCGGATCAGGAAAATCAACGGTAGCCAATCTTGTCGAGAAGAAACTACATGCTCTCGGGCGGCATAGCTTCTTACTCGATGGCGATAATGTGCGGCATGGCCTGAACAAAGATCTCGGCTTTACCGACACCGACAGGATCGAAAATATCCGGCGTATTGGCGAAGTAGCAAAACTGATGACCGATGCCGGCCTGATAGTGTTGACAGCCTTCATCTCGCCTTTCCGAGCGGAACGCGAAATGGTTCGTAACATGCTGCCCGATGGTGAGTTTCTGGAAATTCACATCGATACGCCGCTAAGCGTAGCGGAAGAGCGCGATGTGAAGGGCCTGTATAAAAAGGCACGCAGCGGGGAGCTAAAGAACTTCACAGGTATCGATAGCCCTTACGAAGCACCGGATACACCGGAAATCCATATCGATACGACCAAGCTTAGCCCCGAAGATGCTGCTGAGCAGATAGTCGAGCAAATTCAAAGCGCTTGGGAAAACGCGTGATGGATGATGCACAGCTTGCCGCGCATTTGGCCGAAAAGGCCGGAGAATTGCTGCTTGCAATCCAGACATCTGGAGAATTTGAAGGCAAAGAGCTAGGTAAGACAGGCGACGTGCAGGCCAACGCTTTGCTTATAGAAGCGCTCAAAGCGGAACGCCCTGGCGACGCCATTCTGTCCGAAGAAGAAAAAGACAATTTCGAGCGCTTGAAAAGCGAGCGCGTCTGGATCATCGACCCGCTGGATGGAACCCGCGAATATGGCGAAGGGCGAACCGATTGGGCCGTGCATGTTGCGCTTGCTGTAAACGGCAAAGCCGCTGTTGGCGCGGTTACGCTGCCTGGTTTAAATCTGACGCTATGTTCGGAGCCTGCATCTGTAGTTCCGCCAGCCAACGATCCGCTAAAAATGCTGGTAAGCCGGACGCGTCCAGCAAAAGAAGCCGTGGCTGCAGCTGAACAGCTTGGGGCCGAATTGCTACCGATGGGTTCGGCTGGTGCAAAAGCCATGGCGGTCGTACGCGGCGAGGCGGACATTTACCTACATAGTGGCGGCCAGTTTGAATGGGATAATTGCGCACCCGTCGCTGTGGCGGAGGCAGCCGGACTTCATTGTTCACGCATTGACGGCGCGCCGATGCGGTATAACAATGAAGACACTTATCTTCCCGACCTCTTGATTTGCCGCAAAGAACATGCGCAGCAGATTCTGGACATTGTCGCGGGCTTGCCAGCTTAGTTGACCTGTCGGTCAAAACCTTTCCAATAGGGTGCGCGCAGATCTTTGCGCAGTATCTTCCCCGATGCATTGCGCGGTAAGGCATCGATTACATCAACGGATTTGGGCACTTTGAACCCAGCAATTTTCTCGCGTGTCCATGCGATGATGCTTTCGGGATCAATTTCATGCCCGGCCTTTGGCGCACAAACCGCCTTGACCGCCTCACCCCATTGATCGTCGGGCACTCCAATCACCGCCACCTCCATCACATCAGGATGGCCATAGACCGCGCTTTCTACCTCGGCAGGATATACATTCTCTCCGCCTGAAATAATCATATCCTTTACCCGGTCATGAATAAAGAGATATCCGTCCTCGTCCAAATATCCCGCGTCTCCCGTCAAGAACCAACCATCGCCAGCCATCGCGCTTTTTGTGGCATCGGGAAGGTTCCAATAACCCGCCATATTATTCGAAGAACGGGTGGCAACTTCTCCAACCTCACCGGTAGGCAAAGCATTCCCTTCGCCATCGATCACCTTCAACTCCACGCCCGGTAACGGCTTTCCTGCGGAGCGCATTTTGGGATTTCCCGCCGGATCATGATCCTCTGGCGGCAGCATGCAAATCGTGCCTGTAGTTTCGGTCAGCCCATATGCCTGGATGAAATCCGCACCAAACATGCTCATACATTCGCGCAGCAACTCCAAGGGTATAGGCGCTGCGCCATAAAGGATGTATTTTAGGCGGCTATAATCGACGCTGGCACAACGCGGGTGATTGAGCAAAATTTGAAGAGCGGCAGGGACAATGAAAAGACGGGTGATGCCATTTTGCTCAACCGCATCAAAAAAACCGTCGGGCGTAAATTCGGCCTGTACAATGGCGGGCAGACCGGAGCCTACCGCCATAATTCCGAGCCCCGTGCCGCCAATATGCGCGCAGGGCATGGCGACCAAAACAACTTCATCATCATCCCATTTGGTATAGGGTAAATCGGCATTCTCGGCAGGCCGCCGTAAACCGAAGAGATTGCGGTTTGTAAGAACGGCACCCTTTGGATTTCCAGTCGTTCCCGATGTATAGAGCTGCAATGCCGGGTCATCTGCACCAGCCGCTTTAAAATCGCGGCGCGGTGTTTTTTCTAGCAGCGCATTCGCATCAGTTGCCGAGATGATATGCTCGACCGTGTTTAGCTTGCCCTGTAACGCCGATGCTGCATCATCGAAGCCTTCGCCGGTGAAAACCGCCTTGGCCTGCGTATCTCCAATAATGAATTCCCATTCAGCCGGAGCCAAACGCCAACCGACCGGAACCATCACAATGCCGGCACGCGCCGCGCCATAGAACAGGGTGAAATAGAGATCACTATTCTTCCCGACCCACGCGATCCGGTCACCTGTTTCTATGCCGAGATCAGTCAGCATGGCTATGACGCTTGCTGTGCGCTGTTCCATATCGGCATGTGTCCAGATGCGATCATCCTGCTGCATGGCTATGCCGGTTGGTCTCTCGCTGGCCCAATGGTTCAAATATTCATCAAAACTCAGAAAGTCGGACGGGTTGGTCATTTTGAAATCCTCTCCCGTTTTTTGTCTCTGCAAATTTGGTTGCTGTCAACAATTGGGTGGAAGTCAGCTTTCTAGACAATACCCTTCAATCTTTTCGAAAAACCAGCGAGAGATTGTTGGCTGGCATTTCGATCCGCTGTTGAAGGCGCAGCGCAAACCCATTGGCCAGATCGATCACATCCTCCAAAGACCGTATGCCCCATTCGGAATTACGCGCCTTTAAAGATTGATTGAAGCTTATGTTGCTTTGAGCTGTTTTTTTGTCAACCTCGAGATAGGGACCATATAAATAAAGCAATCCGCCCGGCGGCAAGATGGCAGAAGCACCACTCATCAGACCGATAGCAGCGTCCCATGGGCTGATATGCAGCATATTGATGCAAAGAACGGCATCGGCCTTTTCAATTGGCCAATCGGAAGCCGCTGCATTCAACTGTATCGGGGGACATATGTTGGTTGCACCCGCGTCATCGCACCATGCGGTAATTGAGGTGAGAGCATTTGTATCCATATCGCTTGGTTGCCAGTTCAACGCTGGGAATTCCTGCGCAAAATGGATGATATGCTCGCCAGTGCCACTCGCAATTTCAAGGACAGTGCCGTCATCCGGTAATATCCCTCGTAATATGTCCGTTATTGCAATGCGGTTGCGCTGCGTAGCTGGCGCGTAGCGCTTTGCCTCTCCTTGGTCCGCAAAGACAAAAGGCTTATCGGTAGGCGTGTCAGAGCCAGCGGCGGACATTTTGCTTGTATTTCAGATATTCGCTGCCAAATTTTTCCTCAAGATAGCGCTCTTCACGAGCGATAACCTGCGTCCGGATAATCAGGATAAGGACAGGAAAAAGAACGAGCGCGCCCATACTTGAAAAAGCAAGCGTCAAAGCAAGGTAGACCAGTGCCATTCCCAGATACATCGGATTGCGCGTCCAGCGATAAATACCGTCAGACACAATCGCACTCGTGGTTTTCCACGGCCGCACATCATTGTCAGCGCTGCGAAAACGACCATTCGCCGCCAGCAAACAGTAAAGGCCTGCAAGCAACAAAATGCCGCCTCCCATATATCGGCCAATATCGGTCAAATTCACCGACCAGGGCAACAACCGGCCAAGTCCAAAACCGAGCAGAAGCATTCCGACAAACATCAATGGCGGCGGAAAGGTAACTTTTGCGCTGTCGCTGTCTGCAGCCATGATAGTTTTCTCCCGCTTCTCTATTCAGCCGCAACCGGTAGCTCAGGCTCTTTCCACACAAGCACCGGTTTGCGCGCGGCCTGTGTTTCATCAAGCCGTCTGCGCGGTGCATGATGCGGTGCCGATTTCAGCGCTTCATCGCCTGCCTTTGCGCGCTCAGCCACAGATCGCAGCGCGCCGATAAATTCGTCCATCGCTGCCTTGCTCTCTGTCTCTGTCGGCTCGACCAGCATTGCGCCATGCACCACCAGCGGAAAATACACCGTCATCGGATGATAGCCTTCATCGATCAGGCCCTTCGCGATATCCAGCGTAGAGAAACCCTCTGCCATGCCTTTGTCGCTAAACAGCGCCTCATGCATGCATGGGCCGCTATCTGCAAATGGCGCGTCGAGCACATCTTCCAAACTGCGCAGCATATAGTTCGCGTTGAGCACGGCGTCTTCGGCAACCTGTTTCAGGCCGTCCGCCCCGTGGCTCATCATGTAAGCCAGCGCACGCGTATACATGCCCATTTGGCCGTGGAAAGCTGTCATCCGGCCAAAGCTTTGCAGCTTGCCGCCAAAATGTTCTTCGGCAAAATCGTCTGCTTGTTCTTCCTCGACAAGATGCACGACGCCGTCCTTCGTGCGCGCCGTATAGGGCAATGGACCAAACGCTGCCAACGCCTCGGACAGCACGACTGGCCCGGAACCGGGACCACCGCCGCCATGCGGGGTAGAAAAGGTTTTGTGCAGGTTGATATGCATGGCATCAACGCCCAGATCCGCCGGGCGCACCCGACCGACAATGGCGTTAAAGTTCGCGCCATCGCAGTAGAAATACCCCCCTGCGGCATGGACCAGATCGGCGATTTTGCGCACATCACGTTCGAACAACCCGCAGGTATTGGGGTTGGTCAGCATGATGCCAGCCACATCATCGCCCAGCTTGGCTTCAAATGCCGCCAGATCAACCCGTCCGTCGGCAGTGGCGGGGATCGAATCCACCGTAAAGCCACAAGCCGCAGCCGTTGCCGGGTTGGTACCATGGGCCGATTCGGGCACCAGCACCCGACGGCGGTTTTCACCGCGCGCATCCAGGGCGGCACGAATCGCCATCATGCCGCACAACTCGCCCTGCGCACCCGACGCGGGCGACATGGCAACAGCGGGCATCCCGGTTAGAACCAGCAACCAGTGTGCACACTGATCCATCAGTTCTAACGCCCCCTGAACGGTGCTTTCAGGCTGCATCGGGTGCAAATCGGCAATGCCGGGCAACCGGGCAACCTTTTCGTTCAGGCGCGGGTTATGTTTCATGGTGCAGGACCCCAGCGGGAAGAAACCGGAATCGATACCGAAATTCTTCTGGCTCAGGCGGGTAAAGTGACGCACCACTTGCGGTTCGGACAGGCCCGGAAGGCCGATTTCGCTGTTTTCATCACGGGCAAGGCCGCCAAGGCGGCTTTTGACCGGTGCCGGGTCGGGCAGGTCAACCCCGGAACGTCCAGCTTCACCCTGTTCAAAAATCAGCTTTTCTTCAAGGACAAGGCCACGATTGCCGGTATGGGTCTGAAACGTCATGCCAGCACCTCCTTAAGGGCCGCCGCAAGGGCTGCGATGTCTTCGTCGGTATTGGTTTCGGTCGCTGCGACCAGCATAAACGCGCCCAGATCATCGCGATTGGGATACAGACGCGACAACGGAACCCCGCCCATGATGCCACGGGCAACAAGGGCTTCGACCACCTCGGCTGCCGGTTTGCTCAGCTTGACGGTAAATTCGTTAAAGAAGCTGTCATTAACAACTTCAACCCCGGCAACCCCCTCAAGCGCGTCGGCGGTTTTAACCGCGCGTTCGTGGTTAATGGCAGCCAGCTTGCGATAACCGTCTTCGCCCAGCAAGCTCATATGCACCGTAAAGGCCAGCGAACACAGGCCCGAATTGGTACAGATGTTCGAGGTCGCTTTTTCACGGCGAATATGCTGTTCGCGGGTCGAAAGGGTCAGCACGAAACCGCGCTTGCCATCCTGATCCACGGTTTCACCGCACAGGCGGCCCGGCATTTGGCGTACCAGTTTGCTGGTGGTGGCAAACAGGCCCACATATGGCCCGCCATAGCCCAGTGCATTACCAATCGACTGGCCTTCACCGCACACAATGTCGGCGCCAAAACTGCCCGGCGACTTAATGGCGCCAAAGGCAACGGCCTCGGTAAACACGACGACCAAAAGCGCACCCTTGGCGTGGCAGGCTTCGGCCAGTTTGGTGTGGTCATCAAGACGCCCGAAAACATCCGGGTACTGCACCACGACACAGGCGGTCTGATCGTCGATCAGATCGTCAAGTTCATCGGCAGTTGCCTGATGTTCCGGGTGGCCATCGCGACCGGCAACCTGGGTATCGCTATATTGGCAATAGGTTTCGGTCACTTCGCGATAATGCGGATGCAAACCACCCGACAAAACCGCCTTTTTACGCCGGGTGGCGCGGCAAGCCATCAGCACCGCTTCGGCACAGGACGTTGCCCCGTCCCACATCGACGCATTGGCAACATCCATATTGGTAATGGACGCCACCTGGGTTTGAAATTCAAACAGGTACTGCAACGTGCCCTGGGCGATTTCGGGCTGATACGGGGTATAGGCCGTCAAGAACTCGCCGCGCTGAATGATATAATCCACCGTGGCAGGAACATGGTGCCGATAGGCCCCGGCACCCAGAAAACTGGGGGCCGATGCCGTACCCATGTTTTTTGCTGCCAGTTTGGCCATATCGCGTTCGACCTGCATTTCACCCAGATGGTGCGGCAGATCAACCGGTTCTTTAAGCAACGCACCTTCTGGTACATCGCAATACAGGTCATCGACCGAGCCGGCACCGATGGTTTCAAGCATCGAGGCCCGGTCTGCCTGGGTCAGCGGAAGATAGCGCATCAGTCCTCCAGACCTTCGACAAATGCCTTGTAACCGGCTTCGTCCATCAGATCGTCAAGCTGGGAGGCATCGGTGATCTTGATTTTAAAGAACCAGCCGTCATTTTCCGGCGATTCGTTAACCAAAGCCGGATTGGCATCCAGCTCTTCGTTGGCCTCTACAATTTCGCCGTCAACTGGCGCATAAACGTCGCTGGCGGCCTTGACCGATTCAACAACAGCCGCATCGCCGTCCTTGGCCAGCTTTTTGCCGACTTCGGGCAGTTCAACATAAACGATATCGCCAAGGGCCTGCTGGGCATGGTCGGTAATGCCGACAGTTGCCACATCGCCGTCGATTTCAAGCCATTCATCTTCTTTGGAGAATTTTTTAGCCATTTTGATTTGTCCCTGCAAATTAGGTTGTCTGCTTAATTTTTGCTGCGTTTTAAACGCGATACGGCGCAATCAGCCGCGGAAATAACGATGCGGCGCAAAGGGTAACGCAACAATTTCCGCCGGGCGGGCCTTGCCACGAACCATCAGGTCCACCTTGGTGCCCGGCTCGGCAAATTCAATTGCGACATAGCCCATGGCAATCGGCGCATCGACGGTGGGACCAAAGCCGCCACTGGTGATTTCGCCAATATCGTATCCATCCTTGTTAAGCACCATCGTATGTTCACGGGCGGGTGCCTTGCCTTCGGGTTTAATCCCGACGCGTTTACGATCTGCCCCGTTGGCAAGCTGGTCGAGAATAATATCTGCGCCCAGAAAGCCACCTTCTTCGCGGCGACGCTTGTTGATAATCCAGTTCAAATCCCCTTCGACCGGGGTGGTCGTGGTATCGATATCGTTGCCATACAGGCACAGGCCGGCTTCGAGACGCAGCGAATCGCGTGCGCCAAGGCCAATCGCTTCGACCTCGTCTTCAGCCAGCAACAGGCGGGCCAGCTTTTCGGCATCGGTATCAGGCACGGAAATTTCAAAGCCATCCTCGCCGGTATAACCCGAACGGGTGACAAAACAGGGAATACCGGCAATATCGATTTCAACAAAGGACATGAATTTAAGGCTGGCAACATCCGGGGCAAAACGCGCCAGAACGTTGGCGGCTTCCGGTCCCTGCAAGGCCATCAGGGCGCGGTCGCTCAGTTCCTGCAATTCCACGCCGTTATCAAGATTGGCGCGCATATGGACAATGTCATCATCCTTGCAGGCAGCATTGATAACCAGAAACAGGCTATCGCCCGCATTGGTAATCATAAGGTCGTCAAGGATGGTGCCGTCATCATTGGTAAAGGCGGAATAACGGGTTCGGCCCGGTTTCAAAATGGCAATGTCGCCCGGCACCAGTTTTTCCAGTTCGGCAACGCGGTTTTCGCCCACCAGACGAACCTGGCCCATATGCGATACGTCAAACAACCCGGCCTTGGCACGGGTATGAAGATGTTCGCCCTTAACCCCTAACGGATATTGCACCGGCATGGCATAGCCTGCGAACGGCACCAGTTTGGCACCCAGTTCAACATGCAAATCATAAAGGGCTGTTTTATATAGATTTTCGGCTTGTTGGTCCGCCATCAGGCTCTCCGTGACAGTCATTGCGAAACATAGCCGACCACTGGCCAACCACATCCCCCTCTGTCTTGGAGCCTGAAAGAATCACCTTTTCCGGGGCAGGATTTGCACCGGATCGGGCTTACATCTTCGGCGAGGCGCACATGAAACACCCATGTCGCCTGCTTTCCAGAGTCCCATCTCCCCGCGGTCCATTATGCCTGAGAGTTTCCGGGGTGGTTGCTCCTTCGGCGTCCGCGTATCACTGTGAAACGATCGCGGAACTCTCCCACGGGGATCACTTGGGTATGGGCCCTTATACGGATAACAGTACGATTGCACCAGTCAAAACATTAGAAATGCGTCACCGGTCATCACAATTCACACACGTGCTGTCAGCCATCAACCGCCGGTTACCTGGCGAAGCGGCGATTATAATCCAGCTGTTCATGACTCAGCTGAAAACCCATGTAAATTTCATAATCCGGACCATAATTTACATCGGCCAGCGGCACATGCAGCGATACCTGTTCGTCGGTGTAACGCACACGATTGGCATCTTTGGGGAAGGTCAGATCAACATCGAAAACCGATTTCTGAACAAACTCCCCACCCGGATTTTTAAGGGCAACAAAATATTGTAAATGCTGCGAACGATCCGATGCGGCAGGCCCCATCCGGGCGGAAAATTCCGGGCTGATCAGAATATCAAGTTTCCTGTCTTCCAGATCATAGCTGCATTCGCCCTTATAACCTTCAAACCCGGCCTCAAAAATTACGTCGGTCAGATCGCGGCCTTTATCCTTGAACTGGGTCAGCTGGGCGGTATCCGTGGGCAGGAAGGTGCGCGGGCACGACGGAACAGGCGTTTCCCCGAACGGATCAGTGCCGCACGCAGCAAGACCCGCAGCCATCAAAACCACACCAAGCGCACTTGCGCGCCGCAGATTGCATGCAATCGTCATCAAAGCCTCATTGATCAGACACGCCGAAGTGACCCGGCACCGGTTGTTGCGCGCAGTCTATGCTGTTGATCTGCCCGGCACAACCCGTTGCAGTGCACATTATGCAATGCACACCGGCCCGCCGCCCCGGAGAGATGGTAAAAACCTGGCAAAGCCTGTGTAAAAAGCACAAACAGGTACCATAAACCGCGTCTTTGACGGCAATATATCAACGCGCCATCATTGCACCTTTGTCGCAGGCGCGTTATGTAACCGGAAATACCTGTTAACGTGATACCGGCACAAACCGGTATCCTTGCATTTTCGAGGCGGTGCCGATGCCCGACAAAGCGAACCTTCACATTCTGCTGGCCAACCCGCGCGGTTTTTGCGCCGGGGTGGACCGGGCCATCGAAATCGTTGAAAAGGCGCTGGTCAAATACGGTGCCCCGGTTTATGTGCGCCACGAAATTGTTCATAACAGATTTGTCGTGGATCGCCTGCGCGATATGGGCGCGGTATTTGTTGATGAACTTGATGCCGTGCCCGATGGTGTGCCGGTCATTTTTTCGGCCCATGGCGTGCCCAAATCGGTGCCGGAAAATGCCGATCAACGTGCCCTTCATTACCTCGATGCCACCTGCCCGCTGGTTTCCAAGGTTCACCGCGAGGCAGAACGCCACTTTGCCGAAGGCAAGCATATTTTGCTGATCGGCCATGCCGGGCACCCCGAGGTGGTAGGCACCATGGGCCAACTGCCCGAAGGCAGCATGACCCTGATTGAAACCGAAAACGATGCCCGAAATGTGCATGTTGCCGACCCGGAAAACATTGCCTTTGTCACCCAGACTACCCTGTCGCTGGATGACACAGCAAAAATGATCGCCATTTTGCAGGACCGTTTCCCGACCATTTCGGTGCCGAAAAAAGAAGATATCTGTTACGCCACCACCAACCGTCAGCACGCGGTAAAAATGATTGCCGAACGCGCAGATGCGATTTTGGTACTGGGGGCACCCAATTCGTCGAACTCCAACCGGCTGGTAGAAGTTGCCCGGCGCGAAGGCTGTGCCGTATCGGTTCTGGTTGAACGGGCGCACGATATTGATTGGGCCAAACTGGAAAATATCAAAACCCTGGGCATTACCGCCGGTGCATCGGCCCCGGAAGTGCTGGTCGAGGAAGTGATTGATGCCTGCCGCGAACGTTATGAAGTCAGTGTTGAAACCATCACCCTGACCGACGAAAAC
>CAKZNA010000082.1 GCA_937129355.1 uncultured Sphingomonadales bacterium
GGCCCGATTCATTGATTTTTGTGGGCAGCATTGTCTTTCTGGCGCTTGTTGGCGCGAAGGCGCAGGAAGGCAAGAAAGCGGCCAGTATGGGAGTGGCATGGCAGGGCTGGCAAGCCCGCACCAGCTATTGGCCGCGGCTAAGTAACCTGTTCAGCATTGGCGCGTTGCCGTGGGTCGCTGGAATTATAATTTGGCTGGCCGCAACTTGGGCGCATAACTATTTCGGTGGCTATGGCGCAGGGCTTTTCCGCTGGCTCGGCGCCTAAAGCCGCACCATACTCATTCCCAGTTCGCCGTAACGGTTGCCCGAAGTCTTGCCGACCGGAGCCGCAGTTTTTAGCGTTTCGATATCGTTCGCATCTAGTGTGACATCGGCAGCGGTAACGCTGTCTTCCATTGTCAGGCGGCGTTTGGTGCCGGGGATCGGAACAATATCATCGCCCTGAGCAAGCAGCCATGCGAGTGCAATTTGCGCATTTGAAACGCCGTGCTTGCTAGCGACATCACCAATGACATCGACGATCTTCATATTCTCCGCAAAATTTTCCTCTGCCCAGCGTGGATCGGAACGGCGCCAGTCATTATCGGGAATATCGTCATATTTCTTGATCTGCCCAGTCAGGAAGCCTCTGCCCAATGGCGAATAGGGTACAAAGCCGATGCCATGCTCACGGCAAGTGGGCAGGATATCTTCTTCTATGCCCCGTTCCCACAAAGAATATTCACTTTGCAAGGCCGCGATAGGTGCAACCGCTGCGGCCCGCGCCAACGTAGCAGGGCCAGCTTCTGAAAGGCCGATATGTTTGATTTTGCCTTCATCAATCAGGTCCTTCATCGCGCCCACGGTTTCTTCAATCGGTATGTTGGGGTCAACGCGGTGTTGATAGAAAAGGTCGATGCAATCGGTGCCAAGCCTTTGCAAGCAACCTTCTATACTGGCGCGCGCATTTTCAGGTGAACCGTCAACGCCAGAGGGCACACCGTCTTTTATGAAGAAGCCAAATTTGCTCGCGATCACCAGATGTTCGCGCTTCCCCTTGATTGCTTCTCCCAGCAGTTCTTCATTGGAGAATGGCCCATAGACCTGTGCAGTGTCAAAAAAAGTGACGCCCAGGTCGATGGCTTTGTGGATGGTTTTGACGGATTCTCCTAAATCGGCCTGTTCGCCATAAAGGATATTCCCGCCCTTGATCATCGGCATACAGCCTATTCCGATGGCAGAAACTTCAAGTCCGTGTCCAAGCTTGCGATATTTCACGATAGGTTTCCTTCGGATTTTGCGATGGTGGTGGTGACGGCCATGTCCATGGTAACATTGCCGAGCGTACGCATGATGTCAGGGAAGGCCTCAATTGCCAAGAGCAGCACGAGCGGCTCGACGGGAAGGCCCATTGCTATGTTGATAGGCGCGATCGAAGCGATGAAGCTTACTGCGCCGGGCAAGCTAACCGCGCCCATGGTGGTGATTGCGGCGGCAACAACGCCGCCAATCATCGCGCTGGTGGAAATATCAAAGCCCATAAGATGCGCACAATAGATGGCAACCGCCAGATTCATGCACGGCCCCGTTGCACGGAAAAGAGCAACCGACACTGGCAAGACGACGTCGGCAGAACGCTCGCCAACACCCATCGACTTTACGCCTTCGACCATTGCCGGAAGCGAGGCGAGCGAGCTTTGTGTTGAGATGGCCACGGCTTGCGCAGGAATGCTCGCACGGAAGAATGCAATCGGGCTTCGATTTCCCCCGAGCCATGCGAGAATGAAGGAGGCCAGATATACGACCGTGCCGATGGCGACGACGATCAAAACATAATGGGCCAGTCCGACAAAGCTTTGCGCGCCGGCCTTGGCACCAACCACCAAAGCGAGCGCAAATACTCCCAGCGGTGCGAGCATCAGCACCCAATGCACCAAAATCAGCATTGCTTCGGAGATTGCAGAAAAGAAGTCTGACACTGTTTCGCGTCTTTTCTCCGGCAGCCGCGTGACAGCGAATGAAAATGCAAGCGTGAAGATGATCAACGGCAAAATGGCGTCCTCGGCGGCCGCACTCACGGGATTGGTTGGAATGATATCGCGGAAAAATTCTGCGATAGAAGGAACGGGCCCCGGCTCTTCTGCGGTTGTTAGCGCTGCTTGCAATGCGGCTGCGGCATCGGCGGGGAGGGGAAATGCGGCCAGAAGAGCAGGCGTGAGTATCGCTGCCATCGCCGCCGAGCACCACAGGATAATGATCATTGTAGTGATGGCGCGAAAGGTCATCCGGCCGGCACGCGCCATTTTTGCCGCCTGCACAACGCCCACGACCAGTAATGAAACAACGAGCGGAATGATTGTCATGCGCAAGGCATTGAGCCACAATGTGCCGACCATACCGGCACCTTCGATCAGGCCATCCGCTTTTCCGGCCACCGCTATGCCGAGCAGCAAGCCCGCGATCAAAGCTGCCAATATTATAAGCGCTTTGCGCATGTTTCACCCCTTTTTACTTGTCTTAAACGTGATACATAGAGATAGCAGCCACGCAAGCGATTGCTGGGCATACGGAGTGGAAAGAGCAGATGCGCAAATATTTTGGTACTGATGGTATCCGGGGGCGGACCAATCAAGGTGCGATGACCGCTGAAATGGTCATGAAAGTGGGGCAGGCGGCTGGCCGCCATTTCCTGCGAGGCGATCATAAACACCGCGTCGTCATTGGCAAAGATACCCGGCTATCGGGCTATATGCTGGAAAATGCGCTTGTTGCCGGCTTTGCCAGTGTGGGGATGGATGTCGTGCAATTTGGCCCGCTACCGACGCCAGGCGTAGCGATGCTGACCCGTTCGATGCGCGCCGATTTGGGCGTAATGATTTCCGCCAGCCATAACCCGTATGAAGATAACGGGATCAAGCTATTTGGTCCTGACGGCTTTAAGCTTTCCGATGAGGATGAAATGGCGATCGAAGCATTGATCGAAGCGCCGGTTAAATATGCGGAACCTTCTGAAATCGGCCGTGCGCGCCGCATTGAAGATGGTCGCGGGCGTTACATCCATGCGGTAAAGGCTTCGGTCCCCGAACATGTCCGCTTTGATGGCCTACATGTTGTCGTCGATTGTGCCAATGGAGCAGCCTATCAAGTCGCACCCACAGCGATTTGGGAAATGGGTGCGAAAGTGACCACCATCGGCGTGGCGCCCAATGGCAAGAATATCAACGACCGTGTGGGTTCGACCTATGTCGATACACTTAGCGAAACCGTTGTCGCTTCCGGCGCGCATATTGGCATTGCTCTTGATGGCGATGCCGACCGATTGATTGTTGTCGATGAAAAAGGGCAAGTCGTTGACGGCGATCAGATTATGGCGCTGATTGCCACACAAATGAGCCGCAATGGCCTTCTCACTGGTGATGCGATTGTTGCAACGGTCATGTCTAATCTGGGTCTCGAACGTTATCTGGACAGCCAGAAACTTGGATTGGTTCGCGCTAAAGTGGGTGATCGATATGTTCTAGAAGAAATGCGCAAGCGAGGGATAAA
>CAKZNA010000083.1 GCA_937129355.1 uncultured Sphingomonadales bacterium
ATAGCGGATATCATTGCGCAATGCATCAGGCGAAAGTGCTGATTTCACATCGATGAAAACGCCGCCTTTCCGAAGCTTGGAACAGATTTTCGGCCCCTGCTGCATATACTCGTCATGATTGACCGCGAAGATAAGCGCATCGAGATCGGTAAATTCATCAAGCCGCGACAATGTTAGATCATATTCTTCCTGCGCCTGTTCGGCATCGGCATACGGATCATGAAGCAGCGGTTCAACACCATATTCGCGCAATTCAGTAATAATATCCGGTACCTTGCTGTTGCGCAGGTCTGGTACATCTTCCTTGAATGTAAGACCCATGATACCGACTTTGGCATCGCTCACACGGCGGTCTTGCTGAATCAGCAGCTTGACCGTCTTACGCGCAATATGTGGGCCCATATCATCATTGATACCGCGGCCAGCAAGAATAACTTCAGGCCTGTATCCCAGTTTTTAGGCCGCGCTGGTGAGATAGTATGGATCAACGCCAATACAATGCCCGCCGACAAGACCAGGCGTGAAGGGCAGGAAATTCCATTTTGTGCCCGCCGCATCCAATACGTCGCGCGTGCGAATATCCATCTGGTCAAAAATCAGCGAAATTTCATTCATCAAAGCGATGTTCAAATCACGCTGCGTATTCTCGATCACTTTGGCGGCTTCTGCGACTTTGATGGATGGTGCGATATGCAGGCCCGCCTCGACCACCGCACCGTATACGGCCTTCACGCGGTCCAGCGAGGCTTCATCCTCTGCCGACACGATTTTGGTAATGCTCTCCAGCCTATGCACCTTGTCACCCGGATTGATCCGCTCGGGGCTATAACCAAGGAAGAAATCTTTGCCGCGTTTTAGCCCGGAATGCTTTTCCAGTAGCGGCGCGCAAATATCATCGGTGACGCCAGGATAGACCGTCGATTCAAAAACCACGACGCTGCCTTTTTTCAATCTCGGGCCGATTAGCTCGCAGGAACTGGCTATGGGGCCCAGATCTGGCCGGTTGGCATCATCAATCGGTGTCGGAACAGTGACGATGATGAAGCTCGCTTCTTTTATGGCTTCAGGATCGCTGGTTACCGAAAGCGTAGAAGACGCCATATCCTCATCGCTAATTTCGCCTGTCCAGTCATGCCCTTTTTGGAGCGCCGCTATACGGCGTTCGGAAATATCAAAGCCGGCAACATGCGCAAATTTTTTGGCCAAGGCATCGGCCACTGGAAGGCCCACATAACCAAGGCCAACAACGGCTATACGTTCCGCGATAGACGTCGGCGTCGCGGCATCATTGTTCAAAAAGGGCTTGGGGATCACCATATCCGCGCGGAATAGCGGAAATGAGTGAAGATATTTTTAATTACAGGCACAAAAAATGCAGAAGATAAAAGGGATTAGGTGATAACGTCACCGGATAGGAAGCTGGCGCACCCGACAGGATTCGAACCTGTGACCTCTGCCTTCGGAGTTGGTAACAGGTCCTTTCCAAATTGCACGATATAATACGCCATCCTACGATATCTAACTGAAAAGGCTAGATATAAAATATTTTTCGTTCGAAGGCTCTATCCGACAATTCGCTATGATTTCCGCCCAAGTGCTTACGTGGTGCTTACGCGGGAACGGTAGTTAAAAAGGAGAGATCGAATGGCAAAGCTCACAAAACGGTCTGTTGATAGTGCCGAAACACGTAACAAGGATTATGTGATCTGGGATGATCAATTGCCTGGCTTCGGGCTTCGCATATTCAAGTCCGGGAAACGTAGTTATATCATTCAATATCGATCAGCAGGTCGTTCGCGGCGCTATACGATTGGTCTTCACGGTGTCTGGACCGCCGAGCTCGCCCGAAAAGAAGCGAAAGCCCAAT
>CAKZNA010000084.1 GCA_937129355.1 uncultured Sphingomonadales bacterium
AGAACTAATTGGAGAAAATTTTGAAGCCTTTACCTAATTTACATAACTTTTTTCGTATTTTTCCAACTATCGATTTGGGAGATTACATAATGAGAGATATGATGCTTGCCGACAAGGTAAAACAAGATCCCGGGGTTACGCGCAATTGCGATGCCATATGGGGTCTTGGTGAAACGATTGAAGCGCGCAAGGCCGAAAATTTGCAAATCGCGAAGACGCAAATCGACAAGATAGATGACCTGGATTTGGCCAGCAGTTTCAAGCGTGATTTCAAAAAAGGAGCGATTGAAAGTCACGAACGGAACAGACCGGGAATTATCCGTCAATGGGACACGCAGAAGGCTACTCTGCCGCATCTGCATCGCAGCTGCCAAATTATTGCGCGTGGTCAGTGGGAGGCCGAAGGGGAGCTTTTCGCTTTTAACAATCAAGCCGATTTATCCGCATTTAGCGCGGAAATGGAGAAAATTGAAATTTTGAACAAGGAATTGGCAGAATTGCAGAAAGATCAAAAAGATCGTCTGGAATCAGCGCAAAACCGACTGAAAGACGTGCTGCCGCCCGCCAAGAAGTAACCGCTACCCTTTGCGCCATTTGGTCCATAAATGCTTTGCCAGCATCATCGGCGGCATGCGTAGAAGGTGTGAGCGGACATAGAAGGCGAACCGCGTGAATTTGCGAGTTTGCTGGCCACAACCGTTACGCGCAGTGAGGCGGCGGATATAGAAGCGATCTGTGATATTTGGCGGGGCTTTGCTGTCACCATAAAGATGTCCCGTTAAACGGATCGCGCGGCTAACCGCTGGTTCAAGCTGGTGATGTTGTGCGCGGCTTTGAAGTTCTGCATGAAAGCTATCGCTGCCTCGCGAAAACTCCATCAACAGGCAATATATATCCCATAGATTTCTCAGGCCGCCCGCAAGATCGCCGTCGGCAAATAAATGCGCGGCTGAATGGCAAACCATGTCTGCGGGGGTGAAAACTGCCAAGCCGTCACTGCCGATGATGCCGTTACCCAACATCGCCTTCGCATCCGGTGTCGGCTTTGCAGTCTTGGGAAGAATTGTATGATGCACGTCGATCATCCGGTCGCGGGTTTTGTGGATCAGGGGGGGCAGCTCGTGCATATGATCGCGGTAATAGGCATCGTCATATTCGTCTTCTTTCACCCATTCCCATCCGGCGGCCAGAAGAAGTTTTTCAACTTCGCGCAAGTCATCCTCTTCAACCATGATATCAAGATCGCCAATCGAGCGGCCTATGCCAGCTTGCAAGTCCTCGGCAACATAAGCGGTGCCTTTCATCTGCACGACCTTGCCTTGATAGCTGGCGAGCGCACGTCTTGCGGCATCGGCTTCCCACAGCGCGGTCTTGCGCTGATAATCGGCATTTGTTCGGGCATCCTCAAAGATCGCGGCGATGCCATCCGGCATCGGTTGACCTTCCAACCGAAAGGCTAGCGTGCCAATCAGTTGCTCTGCGCGTGCCATTGTGAGCAAAGCAATCCAGCCATCTGCATCAAGCGCCGCAGTGCTTGCAGGGTCGCGTAACGCGGTGACAAGGAGCCTGCCGTCCTTCACGACAGTTCTTCCCAGAGCTTCTCGACCAGTTCCATCGCCTCTTCGCCGCTGCGGTAATCGACCGCGCGGGCAGGGACGTCTTGGACGAACTTCGTCATTGCTTCGAAACCCGCTTCGCCGAGCGCCACATAGTTGGTGGATGCTTGTGTCAGCCGCATGAAGGTCTCGCTCGGCGGCATATCGCGGATAGCACCTTCATGGCCGAAACGCGGGAAAAGCAGCAGCACAGGTTTGGCGCGTTCGGTCATTTTTGCGATGGCTTCGCGGGGCGGAACCATATGGCGGATATCGCCCTTGGGCGTTCCCTTCATCAGCGGGCCGAATTTAGCTTCCTGCGCGCTTTCCTGCATCGCGGCGATGGCTTCGTTTTTCAGGCTGATAAGACGCGGGTAGGGCACGGCCTCTCCGCTGGCCGGATCAATCAGCGCAAACTCATCGCCCATAAAGCGCCAGCCATTTATGCCGAGCAGCGCCGAAAGTGTGGATTTGCCTGAACCGGACTCGCCGGTCATGATCAGCGCCTTGCCATCACGCTCCACTGCGCTCGCATGCAATATCATCTGCCGCCGCCAACCCAGCGCCATCTGTAAATTCATTCCCATCTCAAGGCCGAGGAGGCCTTGGTCCGCGGGAAGTGGCGCGGCATCGGGCAGCATATAGTCGCCATTGATCGCGGCCGATGGCCGGATGAAACGGCGCAGCAGGCTGGTTGCCTCAAGCCTTACCGTATAATCTACAATTTCCGGCGTTGGATAATCCGCGTAAAGCGCGCGCATCTGATCGAGAGGTCTCGCCCATTGGGATAGCAGCCGGAAAGATGCCGGGCCGACGGTGACGCGGAATTCATGCATCAGGCGACCCCACCTGTTCCACCAGGCCCAAGTCGGCCAATTCTTGCAACCGGTCTGCGACTATTGCTTCGGCCTGTTTTTGCGGACCGAGATCGAAATTTTTGGCAAGCCTTGCGACAAGCAGCTTTGCCGTCACGGCCTCACTGCCCATCGCCGATAGTATCTCGGGTATTGGCTCTGCGACCATATGCGTAATGCCGCTGCGGCGCTGATAGATCAGCGTCATTGCGTCGAGCGGCCGGGTAATCAGCGCATCTGCCGCTTCTGCGCGGAATAGGGGCATATTGTTGCTCACGCCCAAGGGCGTAGCATCGCGGCGTAAATATTCAATGGATAGAGGTTAATGCAGCAGTTCGCTGGATCTAGCGCGGCATTTGCAGCGATGCATAGCAGGTAAAGCCGCTCTGGCCGTTCTGCAAACGGCGGATATACTGCACATATGCCTGACTCTGGTCATAACTTGCACCGGGCAATGAATTCCCGCGAAGTGCTCGTTTTACTTCTTCGCCAGTATATTTTTGACCCATTGTCGGGAAAGAACCGGGCGTATCGGCAGGAACAACCTTGCCGTAAGCGTCAATATTGCTGCCACTTGGCATCGGAATTTCGCAATTAAGCACGGACCCGGCGGCTTGCGCCAAAGCGGGGCGAACGCTGACCACGGTGGCCGCGCCAACAGCGCCCAGCATAAGCGCACGGCGGCGCGTGGGGCTAGGTTGGCTTGAATTGCTTTCGGGCTTTTTCTGTTCGTCAGTCATGCTCAAATTCCCTTGATTGCCTGTTCTTTAGCATAAGCAGACGCGAAAACCAGCAATAGGGATGGTTAACAAAATCAACGTCCAGAAGCGGGACAATTGAGGGGCGCAATCCTAAAAGAAAGACAGCCGTTTCTGCGTGGGGGGGAGAGCAGAAACGGCTGCTTGCAGGGCAGGGGGGAGCGCGCTTGGTTATGGAGTTATCAGAAGCTCAGTTGGAAGCGCCCGGCCAATATGTCGGCGTTGTAATCACCACTGCCTGCTGCGAGGATGGTCGCCATATCATAATCCATTTTCGCATAGTTGATCATGAAACGAACATAGTTGATCGGCGTCCAGATCAGCGATGCCTGATAACTATCCTGTATGCCGCCGACTATGCCTGCATCGACCAGATCGAGATGGTCATAGCGGATGTTAAACTGCAACGCGCCCAAGCCGCCTTTGCCAACCGGATTGCTAACGTTCACGCCCTTGAATACGCCGTTTTTATATCCGCGTGTATCATCGGTGAGAAACAGACCTGCCTCAATCGAGTCGCCAAAGAATGTCGGGTCTGGTAGCGCGCCAGTGCGGCGTAACTTCAACCAATGGGTTTCCGCTGCCGCATGGAAGCGCCCTGAAATGACGGCAGCCTCTAGTCCATAATTCATCTCGGATTTGGCACCGCCGATATTGCCGGTGTTGATGAAACGTGTGTCGGTGAAATGGACCAGCGGACGTTGGCGATATCGGCGGGGTGTAACCGCATCGCCCAAATCACGATAGTGATAGGACGCACCGAAATGCGCCTGTGCACCGCCGATTTTCGGCATTGCTACGACGCGCGCATCAAAACCGATACTGTTATTCGCATCATTGCCCAGCGCGTTGATATTGTCGGTGAAGACACCCGCCTGCAACAAAACGGGGCCAGTTTTATATTGCGCCGAAATGCCGACATTGCGCTCGAATGAAAAGGCATCGGTATAGGCGGCGCGTTCGATAAAGCTGGTATCGTTGGAACTGGAAAGCTCTTCCAATCCCTGAAACGGGTTTTGCTGTCCCAATGTTAGCGTTAAGCCCTTGTCCTGATAGGTGAAAAACGCATCGGTTAAGTTGACGTCGCCGCCGCTAAAATCGGCTTCCAATTTATATCCAAAGCCGCCGGGAATTTTGCCCGATGCACCAAGGCGAATGCGGCGTGCCTCATTCGCAAAGCCAAGGCCGGGGTCGTTGATCGAACTTGGCGCGTCGACTGTGCCGAAATCATATTGAATGCGCCCGCGCGGTTTAAAGCTCCAGCCCTCCTCATCCTTTATTTCGGGTGCGCCTTTCCATTTCACTTCCGGCGCAGAGGCGGTGTTTGCTTGCTTGCTGTTATCTTCAACTTTTTCGGTGAGCGCCGCCAGTTTGGCTTTCAATTCGGCCAATTCGGTTTTCAGCGCCGTGACATCTGCGTCGCTTGCCTGTGCGTTGGCGGGAGCACTCACCAAAGCAAGGGCAGCGATGGCTGTGTTGCCAGTGATGATATTTTTCACGCGCATTTTTGAGTATGCATCCCTTTTGGAATTTTGCTTTGATGGCCTTCCTAAAGACCATTATCATTGCGGTTTCGTGACGCGCTTGTGACGCTTTTGTTACAATTCACAATTTTCTGCGGCGTTGCTTTACGTTCGCGTCAAGTTTACGCTTGCGTCAAGAAAGCCACCATGCCAATGCATCGCCAAACCAGACGCGCGCTGTATTCAAGCGCGCATGACACAACATCAAACCTGCGGGAGACGCATCATGACCATCAGCTTCAAAGACAGAGTAGCCATCGTAACCGGTTCAGGCGGCGGATTGGGCCGTGAATATGCGCTCGAACTTGCACGTCGCGGTGCAAAAGTTGTCGTGAATGACCTTGGCGGTTCGCGCGATGGCACCGGGCAGTCAGACGCAGCAGAAAAAGTTGTGGCCGAAATCGAGGCCGAAGGCGGCACCGCGATGGCCAATGGTGGCAGCGTCACCGAATTTGAACAGATGGAAGAAATGGTTGCCAAGGCAAAGGAAAAATGGGGCGGCGTTCATGTCCTGATCAATAATGCAGGCATTCTGCGCGATAAGAGTTTCTCTAAAATGACAATGGATGATTTCCGTTTGGTCATGGATGTGCATGTCATGGGGTCAGCCAATTGCAGCAAAGCCGTTTGGGAAACTATGAAGGAACAGGCCTATGGCCGCATCCTGCAAACCGCGTCTTCGACTGGCCTCTACGGCAATTTTGGCCAAGCCAATTATGGCGCAGCGAAACTCGGCCTTGCTGGCCTTACCAAGACGCTGAATCTGGAAGGCGCAAAATATAACATTAAATGCAACAGCATTGCACCAATCGCTGCGACCCGCATGACCGAAGATATCATGCCCGAAGCCGCACTCGCCGCGCTTGATCCAAAATGGGTTGTGCCTGCCGCATTGTTTCTGGTGAGCGAAGAAGGCCCATCCAACACCATCATGGGTGCAGGTGCTGGGTTCTTCCACACCGCGAATGTCACCATGACGCAAGGCGTCGCGCTTGCCGAAGATGATCGCACGCCCGAAGGTGTGGCGGCCAATTTTGAAGCGATCAGCGATCGTGCCGGCGAAGTTGTCCCGCAATCTGGCGGTGAACAGGGCGCGCAGGCGTTTAAGAAATTGGGTGAACTTGCCGCGAAGGGGTAAACACACACCCTCG
>CAKZNA010000085.1 GCA_937129355.1 uncultured Sphingomonadales bacterium
GATTCTCGCCAACTCACCCCCTGTCGCTGATGCAGGCGCAGACCAAGGGCCTATTGATAGCGGCCAGACGGTGACGCTGGACGGTAGCGCATCATCTGATCCGGATGGGGATACGATCACTTATGCCTGGACCCAGACGTCCGGTACACCAGTGTCATTGACCGGAGGCAGTAGCGCAACCCCAACCTTCGTTGCCCCTCTGGTCAATGGCAACGAGGATCTGGTTTTTGAACTGATCGTAAATGACGGCACGGTAGATTCGCCGCCCGATACGGTAACGGTCGCCATTCGCGCAATTGGTTCGATCACGATCATACAGCGGATCGTCGGTTCCGATACGACCATCGCCTTTACATCCAATGTTGCGGCCTTGTCCGGACCGATCACGACAGTCGGTGGTAACGGGCAGTTGGTGGCAGCTACGGTTCCGGCGGGGAGCTATACAATCTCTGCGGCAGATCTGTCGGCGAATGGCTATGCCCTGACCGATATCAGTTGCAACGATGGCGACTCTGTCACCAACTTGGCTTCGCGTTCGGTTGCCCTTGCATTGTCGCCCAACGAGGATCTGGTCTGCACCTTTACCTCAGCGAATAGCCGGGAAGCCGCGAGCAGCGCGATCCGTGATTTCCTCACCGGGCGCAATGCACTGATAATGTCTCATCAACCGGACCTTCAGCGCCGTCTCGACCGCTTGCAGGAACAACCCGGCACAGGCGGAAGCGCAACCGCATTTGGTCTGCCGATACCGGGCTCTGGCCGTTTGCCGTTAAATGCGAGCTTCAGCCGCGGGCAAAGCCGTGTTGCAACAAGCCTCGCAATGGCTTCGGCCGCCGTAGGTGATCCGGATCGCGGAAAGCAGCCATTTGATATTTGGGCAGAGGCTTATTTCGCCAATACGGCGCTGGGGACGCAGCGGGGTAGTTTCCGAATTGCCCATCTTGGCGCGGATTACCGCGTGAACAGCAACCTCCTGCTAGGCGTTCTCGGCGAATTTGACGACTTTAGCAATGACGGTCCGCTGGCTGCTGGTGAGGCAGAAGGCAATGGCTGGATGGTCGGGCCTTATGCCATGGTTCGGCTCGACAAAAATCTGTTCGCCGAAGTTCGCGCGGCTTGGGGGAAATCGAACAATAGTGTCTCACCGCTTGGCACATTTGTTGATGATTTCAAAACCAGCCGCAGCTTTTACAGCGGTTCTTTCATCGGGCAGTTTGATATCGGCAAGAATACGGACATTCGTCCGGAGCTGACAATCCGGCATCTCAGTGACAGACAAAAGGCCTATGTCGATGCATTGAATATCGCAATTCCCGGACAGACAGTCGATCAAGGCGATATCAGCTTCCGCCCCAGAATTCAGCATACGGTCAAGCTAGACAGCGGCTGGTCACTTCGTCCCTTTGGAGAGGTTGAAGGCATTTATACCTTTGGCACCGATGTAAATAATATTCTGGATAATGGCGTAAGAGCACGCATCGAGGCAGGGCTGGACATCTTTAGCGGTGGCGGCTTCCGCGCCAGCTTGTCCGGTTTTCACGATGGTATCGGGTCAGATAATTATCGCAGCTCGGGCGTTCATGTATCGCTCTCATTCGGGTTCTAGCAGCTGCGGTAGTGGGCTGGCTGTCACAACCCCAACCGTTTCAGCCAGCCCACAATTTGAGATCGAAACGCAACTGATCAACACTATAGAGATTTAGAAAATAGCAATGGCCAAGAAACAAAAAATTCACCCGAACGTCTTTATATCCCATAATTGGGTGATCATCCTGTTCGCAGCGTTAGCATCGTTTTGGATGACGGTATTCCTGGAAGACGGAAGCGCGAAGCAGATTGCCGATCCGGATATACGGGTTGGATATATCATAGGCACCGGCTTTGGCATTGCATTGGCTATCTGGCTGGCCGCGTATTTTCTTGTTCTGCGAAAAGCTAATAAGCTCGAAAAGTGGTTTTCTTTTTTTCTGGTTGCATCAAGCGGAATTCTGGCATCCTATTCAACCAGTTTTTGAAAACCCGATAGCCCAGTGAACTGGAATTGTATGAATATTCTGATCGATGGTGTTTCCCCCATAAATATGGGCTTCGCTCATCTACCTGTTGCATCAGTATGTCTGGGAACTTTTCTCGGAGACTATTATGCTATTGGCAAAATCAAAATTGGCGCTGGGCCTTGGAACTGTAATATTCTGTCTGGCCAGTCAGTGGCCAGTAGAGCGCGTGAAAGCTTCTAACAGCGGGTTTGTGTCTGCGGCCATGAAAATGCCGAAGATACGTTTGCCGTCGATGGGTAAACCTTCATCGACAGGCCGATCATCATCGGCCAACCGAAAGGAAATGCGACGGAAAGGCGATCTTGTGAAGGCGGCGATTGCTGAAATTATCACCTTCAATGCAAATCACCGGCCATTTTATGGCGACGAACAAAAAGCATCAAAAGAAGCCGCACAGCAGCTTGAGGTGTATCGCGCAAAGATAGCACAATTGTTGACGCCGGAGCTCATTAGCATGGCAAATGACGCATCGAACAATTATGCCGTACGCGCGGGAAAACGGGCCGACAGCTACGCTACCGCTACGGCACGGAATATTTCGAATACAAATCTTTCGCGGATCAAAACGGGCGGGAATCATGGCGGGCTTACAATGGCTCGATATTTCACTGTCGCCTTCACACAGGAAAAGCTCAGGCAATTGCAAAAGCTATATCCCGGTCGCGAGTCTATTGGACCACCAATTGCCGTGGTCGATGCTGCAATGGCGGAATTGGGGTCGGTCGGTGAGGTGCAAGCCGACAGAGCTGCTGCCAAAGCCGCCAAAATTGCAGCGGAACGAATTTCTCCAGCGGCGCAGCGCAATGCCGCACTTGAACGGCAGTTTACCGCAGCCTTTAAACGGAGCCGGTGGACGCAAAAAGAATTTGCTGGCAGCCAGGTATTGAGGGTGAACCTGACAAGTACGGGATGGTCGGTAGAGCGCCACCGCGTTACCGGGATTATCCTGACACGCGACCGGCAGGCTGACCTCGGCGTGAAAAGGCGCGATGGAAAGTGCTTTTCATATTTTATCGTATTTGAACAAAAGCATCAGGGCGGTGGCCGCTATGGCGGAGCATATACGAAATCGGGCAGCGAGCAGGAAATGCTTTGTAAGAATGTACCAAAATAGCGACAGCTGGCGGGAGTGTTGGTTTAGCCTTTTTTGATATTGGGGGGTGACGCCCGCATTGGGCGTAAAAGTGAACATTCGCGTGTACCAGTGAGATTTGATTTAGTACGTTAAATATCTTTCAGATGATATTGCATTAATACATAGTTGCGCGAAGCTTGCATTTTTCTACTTGCTACGGGATCAATCGACATTTCCGCTGTCGGGATAATGTGAAGACCGCACCGGACAAAATTCAGGGGGCGGCTTTGTCATAAGCAAGTCGAAATCCGACATTGCTCGCGCCTAACCCGGGGTCGCGCCCGGAACGCGCGGCCGGGCGATAACGCTGGCAATAATTGGGAGCGCATAGGAATGAACCGCCTTTGATTACCCGAGAGGCAATTCCGGGATTTTGAGGGTCATAGGCGGTATTTTCCGATGGCCCCTTCGGATTTTTCGCTGGACGTT
>CAKZNA010000086.1 GCA_937129355.1 uncultured Sphingomonadales bacterium
CGATGATCCGATCCCAACATTGGGACCGGGATACGCCATCCGGCGTATGACCGTTCAACTCACCAATGAGCCAATCTCAACTGGTCTAGAGGATCGGTTGAAGCAGTTCGGTGTAGTTAAGGACCGTGGCCTAGATCGTACGCCGGGAGGGTCGGCCAACTTGTCGCTCAGCCAACGGTTAGGTTATAGTGATTTCATAAGGAGTTTATAGATGATGACGCGTGATTTTTGAACTGATTTGCTTTCGTACCGGAAGTTTGTCGAACTAGGGTATTCCTGAAGTCAATCAGTAATCAATGGCTTTCTAGCGTCCGCTTTCGGGATGAAGCGGACACAACGCTAACGTCCGCTATGGGCGCAAAAGCGGACATTGGCGTTAAAAAGCTTCCGGCCCGCTAGTGCTGATCGCGGAAATCGCGCTATTTTTTGCGATACTGTGAACCCTTCGATGCGATTGGGAGGCTTCAAAGGTATAGCACCCCATATTCTGACGGAATGGATATTTCTCCGCCTAATTGCCATTTCGCAATAAGCCTTGGCGCGATTCGGCTAAATGGGTTCAGTCGCATGTAGCGGCAATAACAGGGCCTCTTAACCCCCTTCCTTGTTAACCCAGGGAAATTTGAGAAGCCTTAGACCCTAAGGAGAATGAAAATGAAAACGATGAAACTGATTGCAGCTTCCGCTGCTGTTTGTGCGTTGGCAATCAGCGCCCCCGCCTATGCCCAGCAAACTCAGGACAATGACGTCGACAATACCGACAATGGTGCGGTCGTGGTCAATGACCTGCTTGATGTATATCTCGCGGCACAGGATTTTTCGCAGGATAATGACACACTCACCGTTGGTGATGTGAACAGCAACAACAGCACGGTAACGGCTGTTCAGACGCTGACTGCCATTAACACCAACCAGTATCTTGACGAAGTTGTCGATCTGGATGGCGCCGATGGTACCCCTGCACCTGTTGGATATAACAGCGGCAACAACGAAGTTCGCGGCAGCTCATTCGCTGCGTTTGCCGGTATCCTGAACCAGGCATGGAACACTGGAATCAACTCCAATGCTCAGGCTGCAACCAACATAGCGGCTCAAGGCACGATCAATTTCGGTGACACCGGAACTGGCGCTTCTGCACCCGGCGGTGCTGGCGGCGGCGGAGACGACTAAAACCGCATAGATTGGGCCGGCTTTGCCCCCCCCTAACAACAAAGCCGGCCCATTCCATCCTCCCACCGGAGTTAAGACAATGAAATATATCCCCCTCTATTTCGCGATCACCGCAATGGCGATCACTGCAAACAATGCATCCGCTCAATCCAGTCAAACAGAACCGTCAGTCGCTCCTGCGCCCGTTCTGACGAAACTCCACGCAGCTTCGCCTAAACCGAAATTCCAAACGGCATCCAAGAACGAGAAAGCCTCACCAGTCCTTTCCTTCGAAGAATTGAACGAAATGCGCGGCGGCACTCAAATTGCCGTAAATACGCAAACGCTCAATGCCGAAAATAACGGGCATGTAATCAACGGCGACTTTGCTGCTGGCGATGTAAATCTGGCCGATGATGCTTTCGCCAATTTCAACGGCCTCGGCAATTTCGTTTTTAATACTGGCGCGCAGTCCTCGCTACAGGCGGGTATGAGCGTCACCATCAATATCGGCGAATAGGTGTTGAATATGCCCCTAGGCAAGTCTCAGCTCCCACTGTTGCAGCGCTGCAAACGTGGTCTACAGGTTGGCGTGATTGCCTTAACCGGCGCGGCTATGCTTTGCAGTCATGCTGCGTGGGCGGAGGTGCGTCTGGGCCGTGAAGCCGCCGGCGGTGACTTCTCGGTTGGCGTGATGACCTGGTGGGATATTCCCTTTCGCACGGTGGTGCGGCAGCGCTATGATTTTAGCTGTGGGTCGGCTGCCGTGGCCACCTTACTTTCCTATCATTATGACCGCCCTACGGCAGAGGCCGTGCCGTTTCGGGCGATGTGGAAATTGGGTGATAAGCCAACGATTCGTAAAGTCGGCTTCTCAATGCTTGATATGCGCAACTATCTCCAATCCATTGGCTACCGCGCAGAAGGCTTTAAAATCAAGCCAGAACAGCTCATCGAAATCAAACGGCCGGTGATTGTCCTTCTAGACCTTAACGGGTTCAAACATTTTGTTGTCGTAAAAGGCCAGACGGAAGATCAGGTATTGGTCGGCGATTCCGTGCTCGGCCTGAACAAATATCCGACAAAGGAGTTTCACAAATATTGGAACGGCGTGGTGCTGGCGATTGTAGAAGGGCCTATAAAAAAACGTCCGGTATATAATCTGGCAGGTGATTGGAGCCCGTGGTCGAAAGCCCCCACCAAAGAAATTTCGGCAACCGCCGATATTGGGAATCTGACCACTCATCTTCCGCCGCTTTATCAGGTTACTCCTGAATTCCTCCTCGATGTGCGCGTTGGCACGGTCCAGTAATTCAAACCAAAGAGAGATGAACGATGAATATTGCATCCACAATAATTGCCCCGACGGCCGTATTACTCGCATTCGTCAATCCCGTTGCTGTTCAAGCGCAAAGTGCAGCAGCGACCGATCTTCCGATACTCGTCTCGGAAGATGAACTGGACGAGCTGCGCGGCGGATTTGCTTGGTCCGGACTGGATATAAATTTCGGGGCAGATATTCGAACATATGTTGATGGAAATTTGGTTCTCCAAACCGTTCTTAACTGGACCGATAACGGTGCAGAAATCATGCAGATCGCTGCGGATGGATTGACGCCAGCGGCAGCGAGCCAACTTCAAAATGGCATATTGTCAAACGGCAATATCCGCATGAAGGTTAGCGAAAGCCCTGTATATTTGCTCAATGACGGCCGTACAGCGATCAGCCATCAAACTGGTAGCGGCGTGCAGAATATGCTGATCAACACCGCTATCGGACTTAACAGTGTGCAGGAAGTGAACGCCACAATCGATCTTGGCGGGTATCAGGATTTTAGTTCAACATTGATGCGCGACCGATTGGGCAACGCGTTGGATGATGTTGCCGGCCAAGCCGCGATTGGCGCGCTCGGCGGTTAAATCGAGGTTAGTTGCTCAACAAAAAAGGCACCCGAATTCCCGGATGCCATTTTTTGTGTCGGGCCAGCCGCGTATCTCCACACAGTTAGAACCGTAGCGGTATCCGTACGACGATGCTGACATCTGGCGCATCTTCGGTGACGCCGAACTGAAAACCAAGATTGAGCGATTGCTTTTCACTCAGCCGGTATGACATGCCGAAATTGAATGACCCGACCTGGATATCATTGCTTCGTTGAATGGTGTCGCCCAATTCTGTCCGGGTCGAAAAAATATAGTTATGTTTGTAGCCAAGCGAGAAGGAAAAGCGCGGGTTTAATGCAAAGCCAAAACCTACGCTTGCATTGACCGCGTCACCCGGATCGACATTGCCAACAAGGACATCGCCGACCACCGTGTCAATATCGCGGCCAATATTCCACAAATAGCCAAGGCCGCCGTAGATCACCACCGGATCGGATGGTAGGAGAAAGCTGATGCTTGGCTGCACGCCCCAGAATCCGGAGCCCGTTGCTAGCCCTGTCGCCACACCGAACTCATCAAACGGAATCTCGTAAGGGCTTTTGCCAGTATCGGATTTCACCCGGAGGCCGGCTACCCAGATCGGGTTTTGTCCCTTGGGTTCGTTAATCTGATAGCGCAAAGCAATCTCGGCATCACCTACATCTGTTTCTTTAAGGCCAATCTCGCGGACGATTTGGTCCTGACGCTGCTGAACAACTTTGATGCGGTCTTTGCGGTAGAGTAGGGGGATACGACCTTCAATTTCCAACCTGCTGGACAGTCCGTAACGCATGGCAAATGTACCAATCAACGTATCGCGGTCTGCGTCGCTCGCCTCGATCGCGCCAATCTGAATGCCCGGAATAAGTTCAATTCCACGAAAAACCAACCTGTTGGTCGATGAACGCGTATATTCGAATGATGGATCCAGCACAAATGTGCCGGGCGGCGTTAACACGCCTTGTCCTTCGGGTACGGCTTGCGCCTTTTCTTCTATATTTTGCGACGCCGGTGGAGCTTCACCAACTGGTTCGTCGGGGAGCCGCGCGTCATCGGCCTGAGCGTCGCCTGCCGTTTCAACAGAAGTTCCAGACTGATCCTGCGCACCTGCGCCGCGGAGCTGCGACAATGTCCAGGGCGCTTGGGCTTGCACAACGTTACTGCGCAGTTCGAGCCCACGAATTTTTGCGTTTTGCGAAGCTATTAGCGCGCTCTGTTCAGCGATTTGGCGCTTCTGGTCGGCGAGTTCGGATCGCATGGCGCGTATTTCAGCCAACACTTCCGCCATGCCTGTGCCAGTTTCATTCTTTTCAGAGGGTTCAGGTTCTGCTTCGACGCCTGGCTCCAGCGGAGCCGCTAAAGATGTATAGTGAAATTCCTCCAATTTTGTCAGGCCGGTGGCAGCGCCGACATGTTTCGCCGGCTCCTGCAAGGCGTTAGAACCAGTTAATGCATTGTCGTCAAAATAGGCGGGACTTATCGCAACCACGGGTAGCACGGTTGTCGCATTTGCGGTTCCGCTGCAAAATGAGATGATTGGAATAATCGCGAGGCCTGTCAAAGGGCAAGTCATTGAATTTTTGAAAAGAGATTTCATGAGATTCCTCCCTTGGGATTTGTCATTTTTTCGGGCTAAGCCAAAGAATGGGTGGGTTTTGGCTCGCATTCGTTGGCGAGCAGCTCATGCTCGCCTGCAAGGCGGCATAAGCCTGCACAATCCTTCACCACGACAACATGACGCCCTTCAATTTTGATATATTCGCGGCGCACCAATTCAGAGAAGCTTCTGCTGACCGTGTGGACGGTGAGGCCAAGAAAATCAGCTATGTCAGCGCGCGACATTGGCAAGTTCAAGCTAGTGTCGTCACTGTCTTGAATATAGATGCTTAGCAAAAAGGCGGCGAGCTTTTCTAACGCCGTCCGGTGGCCCATGATAAACAGGTATCTTTGGGCGCTCGACATGGCACGGTAAAGAATGGAAGCCGCCCCGCCGAAACTGAAATTCGTGCTTGGGCTTTGCTGCGATAACTCGCCGACGCGGTAACATCGCACCGTGGCATTGGTGACGGCTTCGGCAGCGGTGTTGTAATAACCATAGTCGGCGCCAAAAACGTCGCCGCCAAAATAGAAACCGGTAAGATGCCGGTGACCATCGATGTGGAAGCGGCATGTGCGGACGGTTCCGCGCACCACTTCGTACCAGCGGTTTGCCTTTTGACCTTCATCAAAGATCATTTGCCCTGGTTTAAATCGAAGGCTTGTTGTGTGTAGTTGTGGGTGAAGCTCCTGCTTATTGTCAGGAGTTGATATGGTCGGTTGCATTCGTGCTGTCTCCTTAAGACTGTTAGCACGACCCTTGTCCGCTCTGTGCATTGCCCACAGCACATTGCGGCTTACAATACAGACCTACAAAGTATTATCGATTCGGAGCAATATTAGGATAATTATGGAATCAAGTTTTTATTCAATATAAATTGATTCAATTATTTATATATTTCTATGTTCGAAATGACATATCAAAATTACAAATTTCTTTTAAAGCTTCATAATCAATGATAGAAATAGAACCCTTTTCAGTGCCAATTAACCCTTTATCTTTCAATGATTTTATAATCTGATTAACATATACTGCTGTCACACCGATTGTATTGGCAATGTCAATCTGGCGGATATGAATCTGGTTGTCCCATCGGGTGCTGCCGGGGTTTGCACGGTTATTCATCCCGCGATAAATCACACATAGAATAAACGCGACGCGTTCTTCCCCATGCCGACATCCCATATTATTCAAATTCTCGTAAGCCCTGCGAAGCATACGGACAAGGAGGCTTACCGATGCAAAATGGAGTTCTGGGCGCGCGACAACTATCCGTCTCAAATTTGCATTCGAAATGACATGAATTCGGCTGTCGACTACGCTTTTTGCTGAAAAGCTGGCCGCAACACCTGGTTTTCGGAGGTCGGTGAAGATATGCCCGTCAAAAAAGAAGTCTAGAATTTGCGTATTCCCATCGGGCCAAAGATAGGTGAGCGCGACGCAACCTTCCTCGATCAAGAAGGTTTTATCCACTTGAGCGCCTTGCTGGAATACAAATTTGTTCCGCTCGATGGTGGTAAGGACGCCTTCCTCACGAATAACGTCTTTCAGCAGAGTCAGTTGTGACCGAGCATCAACAACATGTGGCTCTGCCTCGTTGCCGGAAGCCGATAGAGGGCTGTTTCCGGCGATGGCGGGTGCATGTTTCAAAACTTATGGCCTCCTCTTGCTTCCCCCAAGAGTTACGCCCCCAACTAGTTTTTATGGACCCTATTTGATGCCTAGAATCCTGTCTTCAGCATTCTAAAACAACTGTATTGTCATGTAACCTTACACCAAATTCTGTACATTGGGAACGGATAGTTTTGTTTGTGTATATTATATAAACCGCAGGAAGCTGTGCGAAATCGCAATTCTATGAGCGCTGGCCAGCACAAAAACAAGGGAATCTAAGGTTTGGATGTTCCGCCTAAAACCGACCCATATTGTGGCTCTCGCCAACCAAAACAATGTCCGCTTTCGGGATAAAGCGGACGTTTCTTGTTGCGAAGTTATCTCTTGGCGGCTTCGCAAGCCGCCTCAACTTTGTTCAACAGTACCTCCACCGGCCATTCGACTACTCGAGCTGCTATCACGTAATCGTGAACTGCACCGTCAGCGTTTTCCAATCCTCCACAGCCACACCATCACGGGTTGCTGGCCGGAACCGCCATTTGGCGCGGGCATGTTTGACGGTTGCTTTGCCGAAATCGCGGTGGGTGGCGCTGACGACACTCGCTTGCCGGACGCGGCCGTTGGTTCCGATCAAAACCCGCACCCTAGCGCTGCCCTCTATTTCGCGTTGTAGAAGGCGCGGCGGATAATCGGGCTGAAAATTCTTCATCCAGCGCGGATCGCGCAAAGCAGCCTTAAATATTGGCGGTGGGGGTTTGATAAGCTTCTCGATTTTTTCGATGACCTGTCCCTGTTCTTCCCCCTTGCCGTCAAAAATTGGAGGGTCGCTTTCGATAAATTCCGTTGTGGTTGTTATCGGGTCATCCGGCACAGTGCGGTCATATGGCGTTGGCGGAACATAGACGGGCGGCAGCACCGCATCCTCGATCACTTTCGGCAGATCGGGTTTTTCGATCGGCGGCGGGGTTTTGGGTTCGACATTGATGACCTTTGTCCTGCCAGTGTCTGGCAGCGTGTTCACCACCATTGGTGACAACATGATCGCCGCCACGATCGAACCGTTCACGATTACCGCCGCCGACATGCCGGCGGGCTTACCTTTGGCTTGTGCTGTTACATAACTCATAATTGCGCTCCTCTCTCTCACTCTCTCGCGAGGCGGGTTTGGCGCGGCAATTGGTCGTGTTTCGATTGATAGCGATTTGCCGCATCACAATCCCGACTCTGTTTGTAATGATATACTATAACATATAATTGTCAAGATGCCGGGGTGGGCAGGCAAAAGCCAGCAAATGCTTGGCGAGAGCATGTCTGGTTGATAAGGCGCGACAAAGACTGTCGGCGCCGCGCTGACTCGATGATTCAAAGGCCAATATCCATGACCGACACTGCCCGCCCCATCCGCACCCGCATTGCGCCGTCCCCCACCGGAGACCCGCATGTCGGCACGGCCTATATCGCGCTGATCAACTATTGCTTTGCAAAGAAGCATGGCGGCGAATTGCTTTTGCGGATCGAGGATACTGATCAAGCGCGTTCAACGCCGCAATCGGAAAAGGCTATTCTGGATGCGCTGAAATGGCTTGGGCTCGATTGGGCAGAAGGCCCTGATGTAGGCGGCCCGCATGGCCCCTATCGCCAGTCCGAACGCAGCGCGATTTATACCGAACATTGTGAAAAGCTGATGGCGGATGGCCATGCGTTCAAATGTTATTGCACCGCCGAAAAATTGTCGCAGATGCGCAAGGACCAAATCGCGCGCAAAAAACCGCCGCGCTATGACGGTACATGTCTGTCGCTGACCGATGTCGAGCGGTCGGAGCTCGACCTGCAGGGCGTTCCGCATGTCGTTCGCATGAAGATACCGGAAAGCGGGACTTGCGAAGTTCAAGATACTTTGCGCGGTAAAATCGAATTTGAATATGCTGCTGTCGATATGCAGGTGCTGATGAAATCGGACGGGCTTCCGACATATCACCTTGCCAATGTGGTCGACGATCATCTGATGGGTATCACCCATGTGATGCGCGGGGAAGAATGGATTAGCTCGGCGCCCAAACATCTATTGCTCTATCAATATTTCGGTTGGGAGCCGCCGGTGCTGACGCATTTGCCGTTGTTGCTCAACGCCGACAAATCGAAGCTGTCGAAGCGCAAGAATCCGACCAGCATTCTCTATTATCGGCGCGCCGGATATCTCTCCGAAGCGATGGTCAATTTCCTTGGGCTGTTCATTAAGTCTTCGGGCGAAGAAGATGAGAAAACGACGCTGCAGGCCTTGATCGACGATTTTGATGTGCAGCATATTTCGCTCGGCGGATCGGTTTTTGATACATCGAAACTGGATTGGCTCAACGGCCGGTATATGCGCGAAGATATGGATGCGGCGGGCTTTCTGGAACGCGTGCGGGAATGGGCATTGAATGATGCCTATATGATGCCGATTGCCGATATGACGCAGAGCCGGATAACAAAAATGTCCGACCTTGGCGGGCTGACCGCGATGTTCTTTATGAACCGTATAGAAGGTTTGACGCTGGAGCGATTGCGCAGCGGCGTGAAGCTCGATGAATTGCAGCAGCGGCAGGCTTATACGCTGGCCTTGTCGCAATTTGATGCGCTACTCGATTGGGACAAGGATGGCGTTGATGCCACTTTGCGCGCCACAGCGGCCGCGCTGGATGTGAAGTTGAAAGATATGATCCGCGCGTTCTATTTGGCCGTGACAGGCGAGGCACAAGGCGTTCCGCTCTTCGATGCGATCACACATCTTGGCCGCGACATCATGCGAGAGCGCCTGCGCCACGCGATGGAGCTTTTGGGGCCGGCGACGAAGAAGGAAGTGAAGGCTTGGGAAGCGCTGCTGCGTGAGAGCAAAAGCGAAGGATGACGGGCAATCCCGCCATACACGAAAGTTGGCAGGCCCCGTTGCAAGCCGAATTTGATAGCGAATATATGACTGCTCTGCGCGAATTTCTGAAGGCAGAAAAAGCTTCCGGCAAGACAATATTTCCGCATAGCAGCAACTGGTTTCGCGCGCTGGAACTGACGCCTCTGGACGAAACCCGCGTCGTGATCTTGGGGCAAGACCCTTACCACGGCCCGGGGCAAGCGCATGGGCTGTGTTTCTCGGTTCAGCCCGGTGTGCGCACCCCGCCGAGTTTGCAGAATATCTACAAGGAAATGCGCGAGGATCTGGGTGTCGAACCAGCCTCGCACGGTTTTCTGGAACATTGGGCAAAACAGGGCGTGTTGATGCTCAACAGTGTGCTGACCGTCGAAGCGAGGCAAGCAGCATCACATAAGGGGCGCGGCTGGGAAGAATTTACCGACGCGATTATCCGTGTGATCAATCAGCAAGAGCGCCCCGTCGTTTTCCTGCTCTGGGGTGCCTATGCGCAAAAGAAGGCAGCCTTTGTCGATACGCAGCGGCATCACGTTTTGACTGCGGCCCACCCGTCACCTTTTGCGGCGCGAAACGGATTTTTCGGCTGCAAACATTTTTCCAAAACTAACGTATTTTTGGAAAGCAAAGGGATGCCTAGAATCGATTGGGAGCTTCCCCAGATTAGCTAGCGGCGATCCAGTTGCCGTGAAAGCCCGGCGGAATGCGGTGCGGGATATGCACTGATGCGACGGGCGCACCTTCAAAATTTTGCGCATCCAATATCACCAGATCGGTCGTCTCCGCCGCCGTATTGACGACATAGCCCATCAGCCATCCCTCATCTTCCGCTTTCGCGCCTTCCTTCGCAACGAAAACAAATTCACCGGGAACATTGCTTTCGCCAAAATCATGTATCTCGCGCGTTCCAGCCTCTACATCATGCTTGTAGATTTTGGTCTGCTCAAAAGTCGCCGTGTCAAAGCCAGCGGGAAGCGACATGGTGTAGGCATAGCGGTATGGCTTGCCGGTCAGCGCCTCATTTGGGCGGGGAAATTCCTGATTGTCGGCATCAATCACACCGCGCTCAACCGTCTGCGCTTTTGGATCAATCAGCCAGCGTTCGAACGGCACGCTCGACGAATCCGGACCCTGCGTGCTTTCGGCAAACATATTGTTATGCGCGCAAGCATCGAAGATGATCGTGCCATCATCCTGCTCATACGCATTGCAGGGGTGGAACACATAGCAAGGCTCCACGTCACACCAGATCACATCATCATTGCTGCCATTTTTCGGAAGCAAGCCAACACGCGCTTTGTGATCGGGGTTCCACTTGTATGGGAAGCTATGCCCCGCAAGCAGCGTCTTCATCGAGAAGGTGACCGGCATGTCGAGGATGATCACGTAATTTTTGGTGATCATACAGTCATGGATTGACGGGCCATCTTGGACCGCAATGGCTTCTTCGCGAGTGACCTTGCCATCCTTATTCACGACAACATGGCGGATTGTGGTCGGATCAGTGGCTTCATAGCAAATGGCATGCGCTTCGCCGGTATCGGCATCTATATGCGGATGCGCGCTGAAGCTTTCTTTCAAAGTTCCGCCGAAATTATCATAGGCAATGGTGTTCAGATCATCGTCGATGCGCACCGGGTAACCACCAGCTTCGACAATCGCCCAATTTTGTCCGGCATGGCCGACGATATTGGTATTCACATTATCGCGGATACCATTGCGCGGTCCGGCGGCAGGGGGCTCGCCAAGCGCCTTTGCAACCGGCGTGTTGCGGATCCAGCGGTTGCGATACCATTTAGCCTCTCCGCCTTGCAGATGAACCCCGTGGACCATGCCGTCGCCAGTGAACCAGTGATAGGCGGCTTCATTGGGGGCGGTGACAGGATTTGGGCCGATACGGATATAGCGCCCGTCCAGTTCGGCGGGGATTGCGCCAGTAACTTTAAGGTCATCAAGCGTCAGCTCCGCATCCATCGGTTTGTGAATCCCGTACAGATAGGGGTTCGGCTCGTCGGATTTCATGCGTTTCTGGTTAAATTCAACCACCTTTCCGATGCCTTTGGTGACGGTGCTGCGGATGAGGGTTTCGACGGCGCTGGCCATGATGGGCTTTCCTTTTGCTTGAAATGCGACTCGGCTATGTTTACAGTGTTAATATGAGTGAAAATGATAACAGTGTCAACATAAAGAAAAAACCGAAGCGATATCACCATGGTGATTTGCGTGCGGCGTTGATCAAGGGCGGCCTTGAATTATTGAAAGACCGTGCTGCCGATGACCTGTCGCTGCGCGAAGTTGCCCGTCATGTTGGCGTCAGCGCAACCGCCGTTTACCGGCATTTCCCTGACAAACAGGCATTGCTTTATGCCTTGTGCGGGGAAGGCGCGGAGGAACTTGGCAAGGTGCAGATGGCGGCAATGGAGGATGCCGGTGGCGGCAAAGCAGGATTCGAAGCATCGGGCCGCGCTTACGTTTATTTCGCGTTAGAAAACCCAGGACTCTATCGCCTCATGATGTCCACTCGGCCACCGGCGGAGCTATACGAAAAAGATGGAACGGCGGTTAGCGGCGCGATGCAGTTGCTGCATCAAAACGTGTCCGGCATCCTTGGTATGGAGGCAGACAGCCTAAGCCATAAAGTCGCCAAGCTACATAGCTGGGCTTTGGTGCATGGTATATCGATGCTGATATTGGACGGGCTTGTTGAACCCGAAGGGGAGGTTATTGACGCGCTGCTCAATATCCCGACAAAGGATCACGCCTATTAGCGGTTAGCCCTCCGGTTTGGCCACAGCTGCTTCGGTGCAATTGCCGATCTCGGCATCTTTTTCGCCCTTGGCTTCGTAAAAATCCCTCACGAGCTGGCAAGGGACATCGTCACCTGCATTCACGATTTCGACATAGCCGCCATCTGTTTTGCGGAAGAAATTGGCAGCCTTGTCATTCTCGCCCTTAAAGCTGTAATTGGTGATTAGCATTGCGAAATCGCCGCTCTTCTTTTCCGAAACAATGTTCGACTTAAGCGCAGCGTTTTTCATGTTATTCTGAAATTGCGCCTCGCCGATGGATGTAAGCGCGGTTGTCATTTGAGTCATATAAGTCGTTGGATCATCGGTTAACTGCGATGCAGCGTCCAGCTCACCAGCAGCGGCCAGCTTGCGAATGCGTATATAGATATCCGCTATTTCGCTGCTTTCCTCTTTCACCTCTATTTTCTTTTCCGGTTCCGCCTGCTCGGCATTGTTGCAAGCCGCGACGGCAAGCAAAAGGGTAGGTGTAAAGAATAAAGACACGCGCATGGTTATTTCCCAAATGGCCAAAACATGTGCGCTTTTTAAAGGAGACTGCGCACAAAATCCATGCGATTAACCTTCAAATGTATATCCGACAGACCGGATGGTGCGGATCGGGTCATGCTCACCCGGATTGGTCAATGCCTTGCGCAGCCGGCGTATATGAACGTCCACGGTGCGCAGCTCGATATCGCTATCATGGCCCCATACTGCGTCGAGCAGCTGATTACGTGTCTGGGCACGTCCCTGCCGCTCCATAAATACGCGTAGCAGGCGAAATTCGGTTGGGCCGAGCGCTACATTCCTTCCAGCCCTGGTGACGCGGATAGCGTTTAAATCGAGCTCTATCTCGCTCGATGTGAGTATCGCCTCTGTAGCACCCGGACGCGTCCGGCGTAAAATCGCATTGACGCGGGCCTTCAATTCGCCGGGACTGAACGGTTTGGTGACATAGTCATCGGCGCCGGTTTCCAGCCCGCGAATACGTTCATCCTCTTCGCTGCGCGCGGTCAGCATGATGATGGGGACATCTTTAGTGTCGCCATTGCGTCTCAAACGGCGGCAAACCTCGATGCCCGACAGGCTTTCGATCATCCAATCGAGGATAATGATATCGGGGGTATTTTCCTCGGCGAGCAGCAGCGCGTCTTCGCCGTCCGGCGTGGAGACGACATCAAACCCTTCGCCTTCAAAATTCCACGACAACAGCTCCGCCAGCGCGGGATCATCTTCAACAATCAATATGCGCGCCTTCATATCAGCAAGCCCTTAATTGTCGGCTTCACCCTTTTCCTTGCGATCGCCTTCCGAATGATATTCGCCGGTGGCGGCAAAATAGACCATTTCGGCCACATTGGTAGCATGGTCGCCAATGCGTTCCAGATTGCGCCCCACAAATAGCAATTGCGCCGCGCTACTGATCGTCGCTGGATTTTCCATCATATGGGACACCAGATTTCGGAACAGCGTGTTGTATAGATTATCCAGCTTTTCATCACGCTCGATCACTTCGACCGCCATACCGGCATCGCGCGCGGCGTAGGCGTTGAGAATATCATGCACCATGCTTTTGGCAATTTCGGCCATCGCCGGCACCAGTGTCACAGGCTTGATCTTCGTGCGGCTCTCGACCTCATTCACGCGTTTGGCTATATTCTTGGCATAATCGCCGATCCGTTCGACGATGCCGGAAATTTTGAGGGCCGCAATCACATCGCGCAAGTCATTTGCCATCGGTGCGCGTAATGCGATGACGCGCACGGCAAGCCGATCAACCTCTGCCTCCAACTTGTCGAGCTTGGGGTCATTGTCGACAACCTTTTGCGCCAATTCGCTATCATCTTCGATTAGCGCGGTTATGGCGTCGGCTATGGCCACCTCTGCCAGGCCGCCCATTTCCGCGATCAAACCGCGAAGCCGTCCAATTTCGTCATCAAATGCTTTGACTGTATGTTCAGCCATGGGGGATTACTCCTATCCGTAACGTCCGGTAATATAGTCCTTGGTACGCTCTTTTTCCGGATTTGTGAAAATGTCCGATGTTTTGCCATATTCGACCATATGGCCGAGATGGAAGAAAGCCGTGCGCTGAGACACGCGGGCGGCTTGCTGCATCGAGTGGGTGACGATGACGATGGCATAGCGTCCTTTAAGCTCGTCGATCAGTTCTTCAATACGTGCGGTCGCAATCGGGTCGAGCGCCGAGCAAGGCTCATCCATCAGGATTACTTCGGGCCGTACTGCGATGGCGCGGGCAATACAAAGCCGCTGCTGCTGTCCGCCGGAAAGGGCCGTGCCCGCGTCGGATAGGCGATCTTTCACCTCATCCCACAATCCGGCGCGGGTCAGCGATTTTTCGACAATCTTGTCGAGATCCGCTTTCGCTGGTGCTAGCCCGTGAATACGCGGGCCATAGGCGACATTTTCATAGATTGATTTGGGGAACGGGTTCGGTTTTTGGAACACCATGCCCACGCGCGCGCGCAGCTGCACCACATCCATTTTGCTGGAATAAATATCTTCGCCATCGAGCGAGATATCACCCTCAACGCGGCAGCTTGGGATGGTGTCATTCATCCGGTTCAGTGCGCGCAGGAAAGTGGATTTCCCGCAACCAGACGGCCCGATGAAGGAAGTGACATGCTCCTTGGCGATATCAATCGAGACATCGTCAATCGCTTGCTTGTCGCCATAATAGACATTCACATTGCGCGCGGATAATTTGATTTTTTCTTTTTTTGACATGAATCTACCAGCGGGTTTCAAAACGGTTGCGAAGATAGATGGCAAGGCCATTCATCAACACGAGGAAAATAAGAAGTATAATGATAGCAGCAGAGGTGTTCTGTACAAAGCCGGGATCAATTTCACCCGACCACAGGAATACCTGCATCGGCAATACTGTCGCTGAATCGGTGACACCGCCCGGCGGCGTCGCGATAAAGGCGCGCATGCCGATGAGCAGCAGCGGCGCGGTTTCACCCAGCGCGCGCGACATGCCGATAATGGTGCCGGTCAGGATACCGGGCAGCGCTAGCGGCAGCACATGGTGAAATACGGTCTGCACGGGACTTGCGCCAACGGCCAATGCCGCGTCGCGGATAGAAGGCGGGACTGCCTGAATAGCGTTGCGTCCGGCAATCACGATTACCGGCAATGTCATCAGCGCCAGTGTCATACCGCCGACCAAAGCCGACGAACGCGGGAGATGCATCACTTGAATAAAGACGGCGAGGCCGAGCAGGCCGAAAATGATCGAAGGAACCGCGGCAAGGTTGTTGATTGATACTTCAATGATTGTTGTCCAACGGTTTCGCGGCGCAAATTCTTCGAGATAGATTGCGGATAGGACGCCGAGCGGGAAGGACAATATCAACGTCACTAGCATGGTGAATAAGGAGCCCTTGAGCGAACCCCAGATACCGGCCTTGTCAGGCTCTGTCGCGTCGGAGTTGACAAGGAAATCGAGGTCAATCCCGCCAATGCCTTCATATATCATCGTGCCGAGTAGGAAGATGAGGAACGCGAGCGACACCAAAATCGCGCCCATGCCCATCGCCTTGAAGCGCTTCTCCGCCGCATAGCGCTTGCGGATGCGGGCCGACATTTCGTCGGATTGCCAAAGGGATGCGGATTTACTCATAAGCCTCCCGGAAGCGCTTGACGACGCGCAGCGCAATTATGTTGAGCAGCAATGTTACGATAAACAGCACCAACCCCAATGCGAAAGCCGCCAAGGTTGCGGGATGGTCAAATTCCCCGTCTCCGCCCAGCAGTTTGGCAATCTGATAGGTTACGGTGGTCATTGATTCCAGCGGATTGGCTGACAGATTTGCCGCTGCACCTGCGGCCATATAGACGATCATCGTCTCGCCGATAGCGCGGCTGATCGCGAGCATAACGCCAGCGACGATGCCGGGCAGCGCGGCTGGAATAAGCACGCGTTTGATGGTTTCGGATTTTGTCGCGCCCATGGCGAGCGAGCCATCGCGCATGGCGCTGGGCACCGCCGCGATACTGTCATCGGCCATGGAGGATACAAACGGGATAATCATGATGCCCATCACCATGCCCGCAGCCAGAGCGCTTTCCGTCGATGGATTGGCCATACCGATACTGCCAGCAAAATCACGCACCATTGGCGCAACGGTCAGCGCAGCGAAATAGCCATAAACAACGGTCGGGATGCCCGCGAGAATTTCGAGCACCGGCTTGATCCATTTGCGCAGGCGCGCATCGGCATATTGGGTAAGATATATCGCGCTCATTAGGCCAAGCGGGATGGCCACAATCATGGCAATAATCGCGCCGATAAATATGGTTCCCCAAAATAGTGGAATGGCCCCATAATCTTCTCCTAGATTAGGTGCCGTGGCGGAGCCAAACGGGTCGGGTGCCCATTGTGTGCCGAACAGGAAATCAATCGGGCTGACATAGGTGAAAAAGACGCCGGTTTCGAAGATAAGCGACCCGACAATGCCGACTGTCGTCAAAATGGCGATCATTGATGCAAGCAGAAGCAACATCATCATCGACCGCTCAACCCGGGTGCGGGCGGGATAGTCCGCTCTCACCCGCGTATATCCCCATGCCCCGCCAACAAAGGCAAGGATCAGGGAAATGAACATGCCGATCCAGTTATATTTTGTGATTGCAGCCGTGAAGGCGGGAACCAGATTGGCAGCCTTTGGATTAAAGGTGGGCGCATCCGGATTGAGTGCCATATTGCGTGCCTCTGCAATAATGGCATCGCGCTGAAAACCAAACTCGGGAAGCGATGCAGCGGCCGGATTTGAAAGCACCGCTGTTTCGACAAGGCCGGGCGAAATTACTTGCCACAAAGCCCAGCCAAGAAACGCGGGCAGAAATACCCATATCGCCATGTTCCAGCCATGATAGCCCGGAAGCGAATGGAGCGATCCCCGCCCGGTAAACATGGCTTGCGCTTTTGCACGCGCAGCGAACCAGCCAACAAGGCCGAGTCCAAGCGCACATAAAAGAACAATTAGCGGAGCCAAGTTATTTTAGCTCATCAGCAGTTAGCGTTGTCAGATTGGCGATTATGTCTGCATTCGCCTTTTGGACATCATCAGGTGAAATAACCATGCCTTTGCCCTTCAACATACCATCTGTACCCCAAGCTTTCGGCCATTCATTCAGATATTCTTTGAGCCCCGGAATGGCCTCCAAATGCGCTTTCTTCACATACATATAAAGCGGGCGCGCGCCCGGATAAGAACCGCTGGCAATATTTTCGTAAGTTGGCTCGACACCGTTCATCGTGATGCCCGTTAGCGTGTCTTGATTGGCCTCAAGGAAAGAGAATCCGAAAATGCCGACGCTTTTGTTATTTTCGGCAACTTTTTTGACGATAAGGTTATCTTCCTCGCCGCCATCGACATAGAGATTATCTTTGCGAACGCCTTCACAGACTTTCTTATATTTGTCTTTGTCAGTGTCTTTAAGAGCTTTGATCGCTGCATCGGTTTTGCAACCAGCCGCCAGGATCAAACTGGCAAGCGCATCGCGTGTGCCAGATGTGGTCGGCGGACCGTAAACAAGGATCGGATCGGCCGGAAGCGATGCATTCACATCCTTCCATGTTTTGGCCGTATTTTCCTTGCCAAACGGATCGGCTGCGATGGCCTTATATACATCGGTGGGCGTTAGTTTGAGCGCGATGCCGCCTTTGGCAGCCGCAAATGCAATGCCGTCAATACCAACCTGAATTTCAATAATGTCGGTGACGCCGTTCTTCTGGCAATCTTCAAACTCAGACAGTTTTATGCGGCGAGATGCGTTTGCGACATCCGGAGTGGCTGGACCAACGCCTGCACAGAATTGTTTGATGCCTGCGCCGCTGCCAACCGATTCAACTTTTGGAGTTTTGATGCCTTCATTATTCGCTGTCGTTGCTTCGGCAATGGCAGATGCAAATGGATATACGGTAGACGACCCGGTCACGCTCACCGAATCACGGCTGCTAGAACTTCCGCCGCCGCAGGCCGCAAGAGCCGCCGTGGAGGCCGCGATAAGCCCGAATTTTAGAAAGTTGCGCATTGAAAACTCCTGTCTTTTTTCGTCATGATGCGATTAGGACAATTCAATGACACTTATGTGACAGCGCTTGTGGATAAATGCGTCTTTTATTCGGCGATAAGGGGCAATCGGATTTCAATCACTGTTCCAGAATCCGGTTCGCTGGCAATATCCAGCTTCCCGCGGTGGCGGCTGACGATATGTTTGACGATCGATAGGCCGAGTCCTGTGCCGCCTTCTGCCTTGCTTCGCCCGGGGTCGGTTCGGTAGAATCGTTCGGTCAGCCTTGGTAGATGTTCTGGCGGAATTCCTTCGCCATCATCGGAAATGGTCAATAGCGCCCGGCCGCGCGGCGTTATCGAAAGCGACAAGGAAACCTGTTTGTCGGTCTTTCCGTATTTGATCGCATTATCAACCAGATTGCGAAGCATTTGGCAAAGCTGTGCATCATCGCCGCGAATTTCGATTGGCTCTGGCGGCAGGTCGATTGCCAGCTCTCCGCCTTCGGCAAATTCGCCGGCCACTTTCTTGCATATGGCGACCAGATCAACTGCCTCTTCGGGCATCCTATGCCGGTCCGCTTCGATGCGCGAAAGCGACATGAGGTCCGAAACCAGCGATTGCATCCGCGTCGCTTCGCGTTGGATTATGCCTAGGAACCGGCTGCGAACGTCAATATCGTCGCCGGCTTTTTTGTCGCCAAGCGTTTCGACATAGCCGAGGATATTGGCGAGCGGCGTGCGCAGCTCATGACTGGCATTGGCCACAAAATCTGCATGCACGCGCGCTACGCTACGCTGGGCAGACATATCCTGCATAATTACAAGGCGCTGTTCTTTGTCCAGCAGTTGGCAGTTTAATTCCCAAACGCTGTCGTCATTGCCGATGCCCGATACCAAAGCGCGGCTATCCTGCTTTGCCAATATGGCTGAAATTGCTGAAGGTGCGCGTAGTGCGAGCCGAACATTCGAACCGACAATATGCTTGCCAAGCAGCTTGGTTGCAGGTTCGTTGGCGTAGGATATTTGTTCGCGATCGATCAGCAGGCTCGGCTGATCGAGCTTCGCCAAAATCGCGGCCTGAATATCAAAGGCGCTACCCGTCATTTGCCCATTTTCTGAAGCATCTCACCCATTTTCGTATGCAGCATATTTACTGCCTTCAATGGTCGCACCATCACTTTGAAATGGGTAATCATACCATCATCATCGCAGGTGATCATATCGACACCGTTGATTTTGATGCCGTCAATTTCGGCGGTAAATTCCAGGACGGCAGAATTGTCAGCTTTCCATTCGCCGACATATTCAAATTTGGAATCGCCAAATACCTGACCTGCGCTGGCAAGATAGGCAGTCGAAATGGCTTTTCCCCGCTGTGGTGTGTGGACGACGGGGCTTTCAAAAACGCAATCATCATGTAGAACGGCACCGATTGTAGCGGCGTCACTATTTGCGACCTTATGCCACATAGCGGCAACATCATGGCTCATTTTTAATATCCTAACTCAAGATTGACTTGGGGTTCCAGCGCTTCGCCTTTTTGATAGCGTTCCAGATTTTTTAGGAAACGCTCTGCGCTGCGGATAAACATTTTCTCCTGCGCGCGGCCCGACAGATGCATCGAGATATGGGCATTGTCGAGATTCCACAGGTCATGCTCCGGCGGCAGCGGCTCCGGCGTGGTGACATCAAGCCATGCCGCATGGATTGCTTTCACTTTCAGCGCATCCACCAATGCATCCTGATCCACCACCGTTCCGCGCGCGATATTTATCAGGCTGGCACTCGGCTTCATCGCGGCGAGTTCATCTGCCCCGATCATTCCGTCTGTTTCGGTTGTCGCCGGAACCGCCAATATCACCCAGTCAAATTCGCCAAGCTTGTCGCGCCATTGATCGGGGCCAAGCGTATTTGGTCCGGCAGAACGGCGCACTTTTGTGACATCTACCCCGAACCCCGAAAGACGTTCTTCGATAAGCTTGCCAATCGCGCCATAGCCCAGCAGTAGCGCTTTACTCTCATAAAGCTCCATCTTGCCAGGCGAATCCTGAAGCCATTCTCTGCGCTGCGCCGCTTCCATCACTTGGGCGTAGCCCTTGGCAATGTTCAGCATGCCCATGATCACATATTCCGCAATGGTGATGGCGTTGATGCCCGTGCCGTTCGTGACGACCGTGCCTTGCTTGATAAGCTGCTCAAGCGGCATCCCGTCAACGCCCGCATAAATCGAATTCAACCATTTCAGATCGGTCGCGGCCTGAATGGTCTGAAACATCTCCTGCTTGTCATACATGTCGAACCAGCCAATTTCGGCGAGCGGTCCGACTTGTAACGCCTCTTCTTTTGTCGTGAACCAATGGACATCAAGGTCGGCTGGCAAATGTGGTTCAACCAGCGGTCGAATCAGGCTTGAGAGGGCTGCAATTGTCATGGACATTGGATAGTCGGTTCAGAAGGCCGATAGCAAGGGATACCATATTTTGGGTCTATTCAATGCTGCGTTCATCTTGATAATCCCAGAAAAGACAGCGGGGTATTGACCGAGGAGGATTGAATGAAAAATGTGATCAGAATTTTGACGGTATTGGCATTTTGTTTTGCGCCGCAATCGGTGTTGGCACAAGACGAGGGAATGCAAGAGATACTCGTCGATCAGAAGCGGGCATCTTTTGGCGGCGTAAATATCCGAAACGCTCCGCCTTCAACATTGCCCGCCGTTGGCTTTCGAATGACTGCCGATTTTGCCGTGCGTACCGCATCGATAGTCGGCGACACGCGAGACCGGAAGCGGCGGCTGACCGAAATCAACAAGATGGTTGAAAATGCGATCAAACTTGCGCCAAGCTATGGCATTCAATTGTCATTTGGTAGCAAGACCGTCGAGGATTTGAATCTGCAGAATTTTCTTGGATACACTCAAAAGAATATGGCTGGCGGCGGGCGAGCAGATACATCTCGGATCAGCTTCCTGATCAAAGTTCCGCTCGACGATAAATCGGACATGGCGGCGATCGAAAAGAAAATGGACAATTTTGTCGAGAAAGTAAAACCGGTTGGACGTGCCGAATTTCTCGGCAAAGGCAAAGTTACCTTGTCGGTGGTCGCACCCGACCAGTATCGCAACGACATTATCACTGCGATTGCCAAAGATGCGTCGGACGTTTCGGCAAAAATTGGGTCCAGTTATGCGGTGAAGCTGGACGGAATGCAGGAACGTGTCGAGTGGACACGCTGGGGAAAGAAACAGGTGATGCTCTATATCCCGTATCAAATGACGGTGCTGCCAAAGGGTTAGTCTAGCCGCCAGTCCCAGCCCAGCGGATCGCCGTCCATCACCTCGACGCCCTGTGCGATAAGTTCGTCGCGGATGGCGTCTGATTTGGCGAAGTCTTTGGCGGCGCGCGCCTCTTTGCGGGCAGCGAGTTGTGCTTCGATCTCCACATCGGTGATGGTGGCGTCTTTGGGGCGGATGCGAAGGTCGGTGCGGTTGAGGGTGAGTAGGTTGAGCCCTAGGACGGAGTCCATTTTTTTGATGGCATCTAGCTTATTTTTTGGTGCTTCTTTCTTGAGTGAAAGCACCCACTCAATCGATGTTAGTGCTTCGGGGGTGTTAAGGTCATCACAAATGGCTTCTTCAAATACCATGGTGCCAACCCCGCGGTTATCGGCCTTTGTCGTGCCAGTCTCTTCGTCACCCCGGACTTGATCCGGGGTCCAGCTGGATGCCGGATCAAGTCCGGCATGACGGGTTATTAGCTTTTCTGTCCCCATCACCAACCGCTTCAACCGCGTAAACGCCGCCGCCAAATTTTCCCACGAAAACTCCAGCTCGCTGCGATAATGCGCTTGTAAGCACATCATGCGGTAAGCCAGAGGGTGATAACCTTTGTCGACCAGCAGTTGCAGACGTAGAAATTCGCCCGCGGATTTGGACATCTTTCCGCCGCGATCGATCAGGAAATTATTATGCATCCAGATTTTTGCGCCTGAATGGTCGCAATCCGCATGCGCCTGATTCTGCGCGATCTCGTTGGGATGATGGATTTCGCGGTGGTCGATGCCGCCGGTGTGAATATCAAACGGATGGCCGAGCAATTCCTTGCTCATCACGCTGCATTCTAGATGCCAGCCCGGCGCGCCTTTGCCCCAGGGGCTATCCCATTCCATTTGCCGTGTTTCGCCAGCGGGTGTCTTGCGCCAGATCGCGAAATCGGCCGCGTTGCGTTTGCCGTCTACCTCGTCAATCCGGGCTTCACCTTCGTCTGTAACGGCGCGTGCAAGGCGGCCATATTCGGCCACTGTGCTGACATCAAAATACAGCCCGCTTTCCAATTCATAGCAATGTTTGTCGGCAATCGCCTTGCCCCATTC
>CAKZNA010000087.1 GCA_937129355.1 uncultured Sphingomonadales bacterium
TGCTTGCCAAGGAAGGCTTTCTTCCGATGGTTTATTGCGTTGATGACCCAATTGCAGCGAAGCAGCTTGAGGATGCGGGTGCCGTTGCGGTGATGCCGCTTGGTGCGCCCATTGGGTCGGGCCTCGGTATTCAAAACCGCGTGACTATCCGGCTGATACAGGAAGGCGCGTCTGTACCTATTTTGGTAGATGCGGGTGTAGGCACTGCCAGCGATGCTGCTGTAGCGATGGAGCTTGGCTGTGATGGCGTGCTGATGAACACTGCCATAGCCGAAGCAAAAGACCCGGTAGGAATGGCGCACGCCATGAGGCTGGCGGTGGAAGCTGGAAGAAGCGCCTACCTTGCCGGTCGAATGGGAAAGCGGATGTATGCAGACCCTTCTAGTCCGCTAGCAGGGCTTATATAAATTCCGTAGTGACCGACTATTCGGCGGATTGAGTACCATTCAAGCAGCAATTGATTACAATTGTAATCATGTCGTTCGTCAGATGTGCACAGCAATTTTGTTGCAATAAATTACATTCATCCTTTCGAATATACCGTTCGTCGATACGCTCGTCGAATGATCGAGTTTCCGCGCGCCTCATCGAAACTGTAATGCTCAGGCAATACAGTAATGCTAGTTACAAATCAGCAGGACGATCCGAGCTATTTTCGCTCCCCAGGCTTAATGGAAACGGTTCGCCTGCGACCCTCTCCCAAAGGCCAATTCCGGCCGACATGAAACTATTGGAAGGAATAAATGATGAAAACCCCCCTCAAGATCATTGCTCCCGCAGCCGCCATTTTGGCTATGGTAGCTGCTGTGCCGGCAAGTGCTGGAAATAACACCGGCGCTACGTATACGACAAGCGCTGTTCAATATTCTGATCTCGACCTCACCACCCAAGACGGTCAAGAAACTTTGCAGAAGCGTGTCAACAAAGCCGTTTCGAAAGTTTGCGGTTTTGCAGGCCGGGTAACTCTTCGTGAGCAGATGGCATCGAAAGCTTGTACAAAGGCAGCGTCGCGGCAAGCCGATCAAGAAACACGGACGGTTATTGCTCGCTTCAACAATGGCGAACGCTTGGCCACTACCTTGTCTCCGGTGGTTGCCGGTAACTAACTAGACCAATTCGACGAATAGGAAGCAATTCCTGCTTTCCAGCCCCTATTGAAGAGCAGGTGACTATCGCCCCCGGCATTGGATGTCGGGGGTATTTTTTTACATATTGGAAACGTGAGAAAAGACCGTGACTATTTACCAGCCAGCTTTTTAACTTCCGACAGATATTTGCGGCCGATACGCATTGAGCTATCATCCGAAAGCAAGGCATGCCAGACACCGCCTCCCTCATGCCTTAGCCCTGAAATCAAATTTCGGCGGACAATATGGCTTCGATGAATGCGCAAGAATTTGGCCGGGTCCAATCGTTGTTCCAGCGATGTAATCGTTTGATGCAACAAGAAACTGCGCTCACCGGTATGCAGCCGCATATAATCGCGTTCAGCCTCTATCCGGTCGATATCTATCGTGGCAATCCTGATCAATTCCGATCTATGCGAAACCCAAAATTCGGTAGCATATTCGCCCGCGTCATCGGCGTCACCGCTGGCTGGTTTTTCAGAGCCAATCGTTGCGACGGCGCGCGAAATCGCGCGAGATAAGCGTTCGCTGGAAACAGGTTTCAAGACATAGTCAGCGACGTCCAGATCAAACGCCTCGACCGCAAAGTTATCGAAAGCGGTCACGAAAATAATGGCCGGCTTTTTGTCCAGAAGCGCGAGCGCGCGTGCTGCACTGATGCCGTCCATTTTCGGCATGCCAATATCCAAAAATATCAAATCCGGGTTTAACTGTTGCGCTACCCGCAATGCTCCTGCCCCGTCGTTGGCGGTGCCGATTAGGTCAATCTCGTCTTGATCGGCGCAAAGAATTTCCAGCCGTTCGATAGCAAGCGGTTCATCATCTACGATGATGCTGCGAAGTTTGGTTGTTTCGTTTCTCATTTTTTCGACTTTGGTAGATAGAGTGTCGCTGTATAGCCCTGCTGTTCATTTTCGGTGGCAGTTAGCCTAGCCTTTTCACCGTAGCGCGCTTCAAGTCGGTCACGTACATTTGACAGGCCAATGCCATTGCTTGCTCCATTGTCGCCGCCATCAAACGCTTCGGCATCATCCGATACACTGATTTCTATATGACTTTCGGTAAGCTGGGCCGAAATACTGACAGTTACTGGATTGTCTGAATGTGAAACTCCATGCTTGATCGCATTTTCGACAAGGGGCTGTAAGATCAATGCAGGCACGATTTTTTCGCTTAACGCCTCGGGGATATCAATGCTGGTTTGCAACCTGCGCGGATATCGGATGGCCTCAATCTCGAGATAGCGGCGTTGCAGTTCCACTTCCTCAGCAAGCGTGACATCCTCAAGCGGGTCACTAGAAAGGCTTGTGCGATAGAAGCTGGCCAAATTTTGTATCATGGCTTCGGCGCGGTCATTCTGTCCTTTTATCACGAGGCTGGATAGTGAATTGAGTGTGTTGAACAAGAAATGCGGGTTGACCTGATACCGCAGAGACCGAAGTTCTGCATTCTGCGCAGCCTGAGCGAAGCGCGAGGCAACGCGCTCTGCTTCACGAACTTCGCGCGCATATCCTAGCGCAAGATAGAGCAGCGCCCACGCAATGATAAAGAAATACCGGCCGACCGCCTGCTCGAATATATGCTGCAGCGGCGTCATGCCCAACTGTTCTTCGATCTCTTTTATCCGCTGCGCCAAATCCGGATCATCAAACAAATTTATCGGGGCATAAATATTGAAGACATAGTAATTTGCCGCTGCAATCGCGAAGGCGATCGGGATGGCCGCCAAAAAAGCCGCAGTCACACGGACGCCGAGTTTCTTGCGATCAAAGAATCTCAAAAATAGATATAGGACCCAGGTGAGACCGATGCCGATCAGCGTAACAATCACCCGTCTGCCGGCTAACTCGCCCTGCAGCGGAAAGTCGCCGACTGCGGCCCGCAGTGAAACGACAAGCGCATAGAATATCCAAAACCCGACAATTGTCAGAAAGGCCAGTTGATGCCCGACCAAAGGTCGTTTGTTGAGATTCCGTTTGAACATTAAAAAAGTTATAGCGCAAAAAAATTGAAGCTGCCTCTATTCTTTGGCGTTTCATCGTTCTTTGTCGAAGCTGGCGGCGGATTTGTCGAACAGTTGCGCTGCGGCATTAAAGTTACATCCGCATTAACCATTTGCTAACCATGTTTGTGGCAGTTTCCTTAATGTTCGTTAACGCGAAGAAATAGGGAATTGAAAAATGGCCAATGGAAATCAGGTTTCTCCCGGATTTGTAACTCTTTCGGAGATTAAGGAATTTGCTAGCTTTAGCGCCGCTGCGCAGCGCTATATCCGGCGTTCGCTTGACGTGGCTTTTGATCGCAAAGATGCCGTAGCGCTCTGGTCGCGCGACGGCATCGAGGCGGCCAGTATTGAAGCACAAACAGTGTTTTACGGACGGTTGCCTGAAATTCGGGAGCTTACACCTAACTCCAGTTCAATCGAAGATGCCGAATTTTTCCTAGCGCCACTCGTTACAGTTTCCGCATTTGATTTGGGGCAGGGAAGGCTTGATAGCTTCGCCACGTACCGTTTCTTGTACGAACGCCTGCTTGGTGCAGAAACGCGTCCATGGCTACCCGCTGCGTTTTGTTCGGCTGCCTCCATGCCGCATTTGCAGCCTGATCAGCGCAAGGCGCTCCTGCAATCGATCAGTGAAGCAGCGGCCACCGCACCGGGCTGGTCAAAGCGGGCTCCGAGCTTTTTTCCTGAATGGGTAGAAAAGATTGATGCCGGTCGATCAGCGCACTGATCTAGGCGCGTCGATAACGGAAATACCAGACTTCATGGTCCTGCCGCCGCGCTTTAGCTTCGTAGCGCGTTTCTGGCCAGCCACCGGGACGGTTTAGAAAATCCTTCTGCCCTTCGCACAGCCATTCGAATTGCTGCATGTGACGCTGCATAACCATCATAGCATGGCGCAAGTAAACCGGGTGATCGGTTCCAAACCGGAATTCACCGCCCGGTTTCAATTTCGCTGCAATCATGTCGACCGGGCCGTCATTCATCATCCGCCGCTTGGCATGGCGTGCCTTTGGCCACGGATCGGGATGAAGCAAATATACAAACGAGAGTGCGCCATCGGGTATGCGGCCGAGCACTTCCAACGCATCGCCCATATGCAAACGAACATTTGCCAGCGGGCCCTTCCCTTGAAAATTTTCAACATGTGCTAGTGCCTGTGCCACGCCGTTTAGGAAAGGCTCACAGCCGATAAAGCCGTGATTGGGCAGCATATCCGCCCGTCCCGCCAGATGTTCGCCTCCGCCAAAGCCGATTTCGAAATGGAGAGGACAATCTTCGCCAAAAAGAGCCTTTCCCGAGACCGGGCCTTCATCGGAGACAGAAACGCGCGGCAGCAATTCATCGACCAATTTTGCATGATTGGCGCGAAGTGCTTTATTTTTCGTTCGTCCGTAGAGACGGCCGAGAGTTGTAGGGTCGCCGGATTTATATGCAGTCATGGTGCCGGCGGATAGCCGAATTGCCTCAAAAAGCAAGGCAACGCTGGCTTTGGAGCTCCCGCTGCGGTTAACCTGATTTTTCCCTTTCTGCGGCATAGCGCCAAATGTGGAAGAATATTTATTTCATATATTGACCGGAAGCATAATGCTTCTGTTCCTGGCGGGTTATGCCGGGATCTTTTTTTCCGACCGTAAGCAAACGGTTGCGGGTTGGATGATGGCAACTTTTTTGCTGGGTGTTTTGGCACAGGCGCTGAATGGTTCCAGAGTTGGATTTGGTAGCGATTGGCAAGGGGTGTCAGCGCTCATGCTTTTCCTTGGCGCGAATACATCGCTTGTGCTTGCCTACGCCGCCTACACCAATGCCAGGGTTCCTTGGCGGAGCCTCATTTCTGCTTGGGTGTTCGCGTGTTTGATGTTGCTTCCGCTTGTGATGGCGCAAAGCGAGACCATTTTGCGTGTAGTGCTGATCGAACTGACGTCGGCTTGGATAATATCGTCAAGCATTCCCATGCTTCGAAGCAAGAACGACTTTTTTATCGACCGACTGCTGCTTACATTCAATTTCACTGCCATTGGCGTGCATATTGTCCGAACGGCAATTCTAGTCATTGGGCTTTATCCGTCGCTTTGGCCAAATGTGATTGGCTTCTATGATTCCATTCTGATTTTGAGCAGTATTATAATGGGGATGATTGGCGCATGTTTGGTGCTTATTGCGATGGGTGTTGATATTGTGGCGAAAGCACAACGCGAAGCCGTCACTGATCCGCTGACGGGGCTCAACAACAGGCGCGGCATGAATGAAATTGTTGATGTGATAGGTCGCCCAGCTCTCGAGGGGCGTGCAGTTTTGATTTTCGATATCGACCATTTCAAGAAAGTGAATGACGAGTTTGGCCACGATTGCGGCGACGATGTGCTCGCAAAAATTGGATATACCATTCATCAGCTTATGAACTATCACGGAGATGCGACACGAACTGGCGGCGAAGAATTTGCTGTGGTACTGCATAATATGGATTTAGCTAAGGCCGAATCAAGGCTCAATACCTTCAGAGAGCAGTTAGCGAGTCATGCCTTTTCAATTAACGGTGAGCCTTACTCATTAACCATGAGTATTGGTATGACTCAATTCCAAAAAGTATCGCTTACAGCTGCGATGCGCATTGCTGACAAGGCCTTATATCAAGCCAAACAGCAAGATCGGAACTGCTTAGTTAAACTATAGTTGTGCTAATTGCACCAGCGCTGGTTAATTGTTAAAAAAATGCACCAATAGGGTGCATTTTTTTTGTGCAAAAACCAATTTTTATTTTTAAGTTATTGAAAATAAGCAATAAAAAATAGTGGCACAAAGGTTGGATTGTATAAGCCAACAGGATAACAATAAGCGTCCGAAGGGGGCCACTATGAAAATGATTAGTGCAATAATAAAGCCATTCAAACTTGATGATGTACGTGAAGCATTGGCTGATTTAGGCATTGAGGGGATGACAGTTGTCGACGTTAAAGGCTTTGGCCGTCAACGTGGTCATACTGAGCTATATCGTGGAGCTGAATACCAAGTCGATT
>CAKZNA010000088.1 GCA_937129355.1 uncultured Sphingomonadales bacterium
GGAACAGCTGGATAGGATGACCGGTGACTGGCAACAGAATATCGCCCAATTCTGGTTCAAAGAGCTGAAGCCAGCTGACTGGTGGAAGAAAAACCCTGTAATTGATGACCGGATAACCGAACGCTTTGGTGCGCTTTGGGAAAAGCACAAATCAAAGCCAGCCGAAGATTTTCTGGAAAGCCCGGTCGAGGCACTGGCCGCCATCATTCTGTTTGACCAGTTTCCCCGCAACATGTTTCGCGAAAATGCCAAGGCCTATTCGAGCGACCCACTAGCTCAGCAGATCGCCGAATTGACGGTAACGCACGGGTTCGATCAGCAGCTCTCAAAAGTGCAAAGACCATTTTCCTATATGCCTTTTATGCACGCAGAAGATTTGCGCTTGCAGGAAATGTCGGTTGAGCTGTTTGAAAAGCTGGGCAGCAATCAGAAATTTGCGGAAAACCATCATGCCGCCATCGCAGAATTTGGACGCTTCCCGCATCGCAACACGGTGTTGGGACGGGTATCGTCGGAGGAAGAATTGCAGGCCATTGCCGATGGCGCGCAATGGTGACAGGCTGCATAGAATAAGGAGCATGACAATTGGCCGAGTTTTTTGACGAGCTGAATGACAAACATAGCGCGATGATCGCACAACAGCCGATGTTCTTTGTAGCAACAGCGGCAGCGGATGGGCGGATCAATCTCTCGCCAAAGGGTTATGATGTGTTTCGTGTGCTTTCGCCAACCCAGGTCGCCTATCTTGATCTGGGCGGTTCGGGGAATGAAACACATGCGCATCTGACGGCGGATGGACGGATCACAATCATGTTCTGCAATTTTGGCAGGCCTGCGCAAATATTACGCCTTTACGGACGCGGGCGTTTCGTGTTGCCCCGCGATGCAGAATGGGAAGGGCTATCGTCTCAGTTCAAGCTGCTGCCCGGAACGCGTCAGATATTCGTGATTGACCTTGAAACCGTTCAGACAAGTTGCGGTTATGCGGTGCCGTTTATGACATTCGACAAGGACCGCGACACGCTCGATAAATATCATCGCAAGTCTGACCCCGACGAATGGGTTGAAAAGATGGAGGGCCGCACCACAAGTATCGACGGGCTGCCGGTGCAGCCTACGGATCGATATATTGCGGGCGACGAATAGCTGGTGGCGCTGGTTGAACTCGCCCGGTATCCCTTTGCGATGAACGCGGAGATTGCGAAAACATTCCTCGAATCGCACGGCATTGGTGCTGTTGTTTTTGACAGCGGGATGAATGCCGCCGAAAGCGTTCCGATCATGATCCAAACGCGAGTCATGGTGCTGGATGAAGATTTGGAGGAAGCGCGCAAATTGCTGAATGAAGCTGATCTGGGGTGAGCTTGGAAATCAAAGTCGCAACCTATAATATCCGCAAATGCGTGGGTCTTGATCGCAAGCGCAACCCGGAGCGGACGGTCCGCGTTTTGCATGAAATTGATGCAGATATCATTGCGCTACAAGAGGTTGACCGACGCTTTGGTGCACGGGACAGCTGCATTCCAGTAAAAATGATCGACGATGAAACGCCGTGGAAACATGTTCCGTTCAATGATCGTCCAAAAGGCATCGGTTGGCATGGCAACGCCATACTGGTCCGCGATGAATTTGAAATAATTGATGGACACCCGCTCGACCTACCCACCCTGGAACCGCGCGGCGCGGTGGTTACCAATGTCCTCACGCCCGGCGGGCCCGTGCGTATTATCGGGGCGCATCTGGACATTTCCGGACTATGGCGACGCAAACAGATACGCGCGCTGTTGGGCTTTCTGGACGATCAAAATGACCATATTCCAACAATTGTTATGGGCGATTTCAACCAATGGTCCAACCGCGGCGCATTGTCCGAATTCGCCTTTCACCACCACCGTATATTGAAAACACCGAAAAGTTTTCACACGACCAAACCGGTTGCTCAGCTTGATCGGATTATTGTCAGCCATGACGTGCAGGCGCTGGCCATCGGATGCCATGAAAGCGAATTGGCAAAGAAAGCTTCAGACCATTTGCCGGTTTGGGCAGATGTTGAAATTCACCAAAATCTAAGACCTCGAAATTCGGCTGACTAGAAATTGATCGTGTCGATGCAACTGCTGTCAAATCACCATTATTTCTCGCTCTGATAGGGCTTTTCGGGCGGCTCCGTCGCTCCACCAAATTCGGTGCATGTCCCCGCATCCACATATTGCCATTTTTCCGGCAAATAATCCTCTTCAGCCGTTCCTGCGCAATCTTTCAGTTTTAGGGTTGCACAGCTATTTTGCTGGGCCAGTGATATGCCATAGCATTTTTCGTGTGCAGCCAATTTTGGCTCCGGCATAACGATGCCTTTATCCTCGGCGCTATAGCTGGCCGTGGTCGTTCCATCCCCACAAGCAGCAAGCGCGCCCATAGAAATGAGCGCGCTTGCAAATGATAGCATTTTTTTATCAGCCGCTTGCGTCATATCCCTTCCATAGAAGAGCTTATGCTGGTCGGCCAGACAGATTATGCAGGTAGATCGCGGTCCAAAGTTTCTAGCGAACCTTTTTTGCCGTCGGGTAGTTCTGCGGTTTCACAGGCTTCTTTATTGTCTGCATAAGTCCAGGCATTGCCTTGATAATCTACAGTCGATGTGCCTGCGCAAGTAGTACCTGCACCCGCAGCACAGTCATTTTTACCCTTAAGCGAAATGCCAAAGCATCTTACCTTTTCGCCTTTGGTATCGGCTGCTGCGGTTTCTGTACCCGCTGCTTCGCCTTCGGCTGGAGCTTTCGCTCCGCCACATGCTGCGAGTGCTGCTGCGCCGGCCAATGCTGCCGCCATTCCGGTTAGTTTATTCATCGTCAAACTCCCTAGTTTCAAAAATATAAACGCTGGGAGGAATTGCTTCCCCTTGCGTAATCCTGTTCGCCGCGATTGCCCGAATGGTTACAGGCAAATGTTGGAACAGGAAAATAGGCTGCTATGGCTCAAATCATGGCAACACGATTCGAGTTTAGCATCAAAGCGAAAGACGGCAAGGCACGTTGCGGCTGTATCACCATGCAGCGCGGTGAAATCCGCACGCCTGCCTTTATGCCCGTTGGCACAGCGGCAACGGTCAAAGCCATGAGGCCAGCCGAAGTGCGCGCGGCCGGCGCAGATATTATCCTGGGCAATACCTATCACCTGATGCTGCGTCCCGGCGCAGAACGCATGGCAAAACTGGGCGGATTGCATAAGTTCATGGCATGGGATCGCCCGATCCTGACCGATAGTGGCGGCTATCAGGTGATGAGCCTTTCGGCTCTGCGCAAAATTACCGAGGAAGGTGTGTCCTTCCAGAGCCATCTCGACGGGTCGCGGCATATGCTGTCACCCGAACGCTCGATGGAAATACAGCGCTTGCTCGGCAGCGATATTGTGATGGCCTTTGATGAATGCCCAGCCAATGGCGTTTCGCGTGATGAAGCCGCCAAATCGATGGCGCTTTCAATGCGCTGGGCCAAAAGATCTCGCGAAGGATTTGATGCAGGCGGCGAACATGCAGAGCGCGCGGCTTTGTTTGGTATCCAGCAAGGCTCGCTCGATGAATGCCTGCGCCGCGAAAGCGCAGATGCGCTAGTCGACGTCGGCTTTGATGGCTATGCGGTGGGCGGTCTTGCCGTCGGCGAAGGGCAGGAGGCCATGTTTGGCTGCCTCGATTATGCGCCCGACATGTTGCCGCAAGACAAGCCGCGCTACTTAATGGGTGTGGGCAAGCCGGATGATCTGGTTGGCGCGGTCGAGCGCGGGATTGATATGTTCGATTGCGTTTTGCCCACACGTTCGGGCCGCAATGGCCAAGCCTTCACCTGGAATGGTGCAGTCAATATCCGCAACGCCAAATTTGCCGAAGACCAAAACCCGCTCGATGACAGCTGCGACTGCCCGGTATGCGCGACATGGTCGCGCGCCTATTTGCATCATTTGGTGCGGTCCAAAGAGATGCTGGGCGCAATGCTGATGACACAGCATAATCTGCATTTCTATCAAGCCCTGATGGCCGCTATGCGCGATGCGATTAGCGAAGGACAGTTTGGAGATTTCGCGAGTGAATTCCGGCGGAATTACCTGAAGAAATGAGTAAAGCAGCAGCTCTCGACGCGGTTACGCGGGCGAAAGCCGACAGCCCGTTTCTGTGCGGCTTGATCGAGAAACAGCCGGAATTGACGGAGCAGCTTGAACAAAGCGCGTTTGATGAAGCGTTGCAGGCCGCACTTTCAATCGACTGCGATGAAATGTCTGCAAAGCTGCGCAAACGCCGGCAAGGGCTGGCACTCGTTACAGCGATTGCCGATTTGGCCGGAGCTTGGGATCTTTCAAAAGTCACCCGCGTGCTTTCTGATTTTGCCGATGACTGTTTGGAGGAAGCCATCACGGCAGCTATCAGGGAACGATATGACTGCGCGCCCGTCGGATTTGCTGTTATCGGTCTCGGAAAACATGGCGGGCAAGAACTCAACTATAGCTCGGATATCGACCCGATATTTCTCTACGATCCCAAAACATTGCCACACAAAGACAATGAAGATGTGGCGCAGGCCGCTGTGCGTATTGGGAAACGGATTATCGAATTGCTCGGCGCGCGTGATGAAAATGGCTATGTGTTCCGCGTTGATATGCGGCTGCGCCCGACGCCAGAAGTCAGCCCGATTGCCCTGCCGGTGGAGGGCGCGATTAGCTATTATGAAAGCTCGGCCGTCGCGTGGGAGCAAGCCGCCTTCATCCGCGCGCGCTTCTCCGCTGGCGATGAGAAGCTAGGGCGCTATTTTCTCGACAGCATTGAATCTTTCGTTTGGCGGCGCAGTCTGGATTTCGGGCAGATTGAAAATATCCGCCGCATGACATCCCAAATCCGCAGCCACTATACTGGTGGTCAGACCTTTGGGCTGGGTTACGATTTGAAACGCGGGCGCGGCGGTATCCGAGAATGCGAATTTTATGCGCAGGCGCATCAATTAATCCATGGCGGGCGCAATCCGGATTTACGCGTTGCCGATACGAGAAGCGCGCTTTCGGCATTGGCCGAAACCGGCGCCATCGACGGTGCAAAGACGGCGCAGATTTCCGCTGCCTATGAAACATTACGGCAAATAGAGCATCGCTTGCAAATGGTCGACGATCGCCAGACACACAGCCTGCCGGAAAGCGACGAACAACTGGGCCGCGTGGCGCGCCTGCATGGTTTGCCTGATGGTAACGCACTGCTGGACGAACTTCGCCCGCATATCGAGAATGTGAGCAAAATATATGAAGAGCTTGCCGAAGACGAGGAGGATGAAGAGAATTTCCGCCTCGCCGATGAAGGGCCTCCGCTCGATGAACAGCTTGCAGGTCTTGGATTTCCGGATGCCAAAGATGCGGCGCGGCGCATAGCTCGCTGGCGCAGCGGCAGGCTGCGCGCGATCCGCAGCGATTCTGCCATCGCCGCATTCGAAACGACATTACCGGATATTGTCCGCGCGCTTGGTCAGGCACCTGACTCCGAACGGGCGTTAGCGCGGTTTGATAATGTGATTGAAAAACTGCCCAGCGCGATCAATTTTTTCCACCTGCTCGGTGCGCGGCCAGCTCTGCTTCAACTACTGGCGGACATACTGAGTTATGCGCCGGTATTGGCCGACACGCTGGGCCAGCGCGTAGAAATGCTAGACCGCTTAATAGAGGCCAGCGCGATGGACCTTCCCGGCAATACTGCCGAGCTCGCCAGCCAGCTCACCGAAAAATGCGACGGCCTACCCTATGAGCTGCAGCTGGACCGCGCACGCGACTTTGTTGGTGAATGTCGCTTTGCGCTGGGCGTACAGTTGATTGAGGGGAAACATGATCCAATCGCCATCGCGGGCAGCTATGCACATCTTGCCGAGGCTGCGCTGCAGGCTCTAACAGAGGCGACCATTACCGATTTTGAAGAGGCAAATGGCAAAGTGCCCGGCGGAGAGCTAGTCGTTTTGGCGCTTGGCCGATTGGGCGGCGAGGCGCTTACCCATGCATCCGACCTTGATCTGATCTTCCTGTTCACTGGCAGCTTTGATGCGCAATCGGATGGCGATAAACCGATGGGCGCAACGCAATATTTCAACCGCCTTGCCCAGCGTGCGACCGCAGCACTTTCGGTCGCAACTGCATCGGGCGCGCTTTATGAGGTTGATACCCGGCTCCGCCCATCGGGCGCGCAGGGGCTGCTATGCGCATCGATTGACAGTTTCGCGAAATATCAGCGCGAAGAGGCATGGGTCTGGGAACATATGGCCCTGTGCCGCGCACGTCCGGTTTTCGGGTCGGAAACGGCGCGCGCGAAGCTGAAAAAAGTGATTGGCCAAACTTTGGAAGGTGACCGCGATGCGGGAAAGCTAAAGACCGAAGTCATCCAGATGCGCAGCGATATGGCCGCACATAAACCGCCCAAAGGCATATTGGATGTGAAGCTGCTGGCTGGCGGGCTGGTCGATCTGGAATTCATTATCCACTATCTACAGCTCAAACATAAAACCGCGCTGCATCCGCAGCTTCCGGACGTGATAGAGCAGCTCATTCAGGAAGATCATTTGCCCGCCGAAACGGCTGTCGCGCATGATTTGCTAACGCGTTTGCTCGTCACTGTTCGGCTGGTCGCGCCGGATTGTGACGAGAGGCGAGAGGCGACACAGGCGCTGATCAGCCGCCTGCTCGCCCTTCCCGATTGGCAAGCCGTGATGGCTGCGATAGAGGGTGCGCGGCAGCTAATTTCCGAAGCATGGAAAGCGCATCTGGGCGAACGGGATTTTTGAAAAGAAGGAAATGATAATGACCGATATTGGCGATACACTCCCCAAAATCACCGTGAAAGACAGCGAAGAGAATGCCGTCGATTTGGCCTCGCTAGGCGGTCCGATGGTGTTGTATTTCTACCCAAAGGCTGATACGCTGGGCTGCACCAATGAAGGCAAGGATTTCACCGCAAATGCCGGCGCGTTTAAAGAACTTGGCTGCGCGGTCTTTGGTATGTCGAAAGACAAGCCGGCCAAACTGGCCAAATTTAAAGCGAAATATGATTTCGATCTGACACTACTATCCGATGAAGAAAGCGATGCGACCGAACAAATGGGCGTGTGGGTCGAGAAAAATATGTATGGCCGCAAATATATGGGCATCGAACGCGCGACATTCCTGATCGGCAAGGATGGTAAAGTGGCGCAGGTTTGGCGCAAAGTGCGCGTTAAAGGACATGTCGACGCGGTATTGGAGGCCGCAAAAGCGCTTGGCTGACAAGCTACCCTCCCTCGCATCGGCCTGCCGAGATGTTTTGCTGACGGTTCAGCCGCGCGAAAAGCTGATGCGTGCCCGCAAAGCGGCGCGTGATTGGCGGTTGGGGCGGCTGGCCCATATATTTGATACCGAAATGCCGGATCACCCCGCTGGCCCTAAAAAGCCCGAGTTGGTGCATCCAAGCAAAATGCCCAAGCGGCGAAAGGGCGGTTCTGCGCGCGGGCGAATCGCCATGCTGCATGCCATCGCGCATATAGAATTTGCGGCGATTGACCTTGCGTTTGACTTGATCGGGCGCTTTGGCGCTGAATTTCCGCGCGAATTTGTCGATGACTGGATGGGCGTTGGTGCCGATGAAGCCATGCATTTCGCACTGGTTGACCGGCGTTTGCGACAATATGGCAGCTATTATGGCGCGCTTCCCGCCCATGCCGGCCTTTGGGAAGCCGCATATGAGACCCGCGATGATGCGCTAGCGCGGCTGGCGATTGTGCCGATGGTGCTCGAAGCGCGCGGTTTGGACGTTACACCGTCCATGATAGAGCGCTTTACAACCTACGATGACTTACCGTCCGCAGCCATCCTGGAACGCATTTATACCGACGAAATTCGGCATGTTTCGGCGGGCACAAAATGGTTTGAATCGGCCTGCCGCAGTAAGAATCTGTTAACCTTTGAAACGTGGAAAAGCCTAGTCGAAGGCCGGTTTCGGGGGCAATTAAAGGGCCCATTCAACGACTCGGCGCGTTCGAAAGCCGGTTTAGCGCTAGAATACTATAGTTAGGTTGCTTTCATTAACCGGATGATTTTACACCCGCATCAAATAAGGGGTGGGCAGAAAACTGCCGACATATCAATCGGGGCTGCGTTCAGGCGCGGGTCGCAAACAAAGGTTAAACACGCTTATGAAACGCAGCGTTATGGCATTGCGCCATTCACTGACGGGAAAAGCATTTGTGGCTGTTGGCGCGCTTGTCGCGACGGCGGCTTTCACGGCTCCTGCGATCGCGAATAGCGCGTCGGCTTCGGATAATTTCCGAATTTCTCCTGAAGAACTTGAGAAAAACGAAACGGCGCTCGGGGTTTCTGACCCTGAGTTTCGCGCGTTGCACGGCGACTGGGGCAAGGCCATAGGCCAATCGACCCGCGTTGAAATTTCCGTTCCATCTATCAATCCTGTCGAAGCAATGAAGCTTTCCAGTGGGTTTGGCCGCCGCCGCGCGCCGAAACGCGGTGCTAGCCGCAATCACAAAGGGATCGATATTCCAGGCCCAATCGGCACACCTATCTATGCCACGGCAGACGGCATTGTCGGCCGCGCCAAATGGGTTCGTGGTTATGGTAAATTTATCGAATTGGAACATGGTAACGAAATTCAGACGCGTTACGGCCATATGTCGGCGCTAAATGTTCGTTTTGGGCAGCGCGTGGAAAAGGGCGATACCATCGGGTATATGGGCTCTACAGGCAATTCTACCGGTAGCCATTTGCATTATGAAGTCCGCATTGGCGGGCTAGCCGTTAATCCGATGTCTTTCATCGGCAGCGACCGGAATGGAAGAAAAAAGTCAAAACAGTTGCTGGTTTCGAAAGAAGTTGATACCAAAGCAATTGGTGGTCCCGAAGAATAGTAGGGATTCCAAACGCATCACCTTTGGGAGAGGGTGTATCTAGGGGGCAGACGAAGCGCATAGTCGCTTTGTCGCCCCTTTTTTTGTGAATTGTGTTTTGATTGAATGTGGCGATAACACCGCCTACATATAAACTATGACCGAAATAGCAGACATCATATTTTTGCCTAATGCTGCAAAGCGCGTGGCGCAGATCGCCGAAAAGCTTGATCAAAATGCGGTCCTGCGCTTGTCGGTGGAAGGCGGCGGCTGTTCGGGTTTTCAATATAAATTCGGCCTGGCAGAAAGCATCGAGGGCGATGACATCAAGGTTGAAAATGATGGCGCCATGCTGGTGGTCGATCCGATGAGCCTCGATCTTGTGCGCGGCAGCGCGGTAGATTTCGTCGAATCGCTGGGCGGGAAGAGCTTTCAAGTAACCAACCCCAATGCGCAGGCAGGTTGCGGTTGCGGTTCCAGCTTTTCGGTTTGATGCACTGCTAATCGCTCGCTAAGGCTATCGGCATGACCCGCATCGCCAGTTTCAACATTAACGGTATCAAGGCGCGCCTCCCGCGCCTCATAGAGTGGCTTGAAGAAACCAAGCCCGATATTGCCTGTCTGCAAGAGGTAAAGTCTCAGGATGAAGGCTTCCCCGCCGATGCGTTTGAAAAGATCGGCTATGGCGCGATCTGGCATGGGCAAAAAAGTTTCAATGGCGTCGCCATATTGGCCCGCGATACGCAACCCGAAGAGGTGCAGCGCGGTTTGCCGCATCTGGTGCCCGAAGATGCCGAGGATGTTCAGGCACGCTATCTGGAGGCCAACGTAAACGGCCTGCGCGTCGCCACCATCTACCTTCCCAACGGCAACCCCCTGCCCGGACCGAAATTCGATTATAAGCTGCAATGGATGAAACGGCTGCGCGCGCATGCCAAAAGCATCTGGACCGAAGAAGTGCCTACGGTGCTCGCCGGCGATTATAATGTCATCCCGCGCCCTACCGATATCTGGTCGGACAAGGCGATGTTGGAAGACGCCTTGCGCCGGCCTGAAAGCATCGCAGCCTATCGCAGAATGCTTGGCGACGGTTGGACCGATGCGCTCGAACGCCACTATCCCGGCGGCGGTATCTGGACATATTGGGATTTCCAGTCGGGTGCATGGCAGCAAGATCGCGGCTTTCGCATCGATCATCTGCTGCTCGACCCCCTCGCCGCTGACCGCTTGATCGCCTGCGGTGTCGACAAAGAACATCGCGGACGTGAAAAGCCGAGCGACCACGCACCGACTTGGATTGAGTTGTCCGACTAGCTCGCTTTAGGCGGCACGCGTGGGTGAAATTTTCCTTTCATTAACTAGTATTGTTTACGTCTTGAGCGGTCGTTAACTGCTCGAAAGGCGCAAGATAATGGAAATGCCAATTTCCACCGACGCGTTTCGCGGGTCCGATATGGTATCGGCCGAACCGATTGATGACAAACAAGTCAAAACCGAATTGCTATATCGCGCAATAGGACGGCCAGTAATCAACCGGTTACCAACTTTGCTGCCCCTATCCGTAATTGCTATGGCCGCATCTGGCATTCCGGAAAGGATGTTTCTGTGGGGTTTGATATTGATTTATTCGGCAGCAACATTTGCAGCCGCAGCAACAGCAGGGCTTGTTAAAAAAGCTATAGAGAATGACCGTAATATAAAACAGTCTCTGCGCATATGGCTGGGCGTGGAATTTGCAGCCTCGGCGATTTGGGGCCTGATGCTCCTGCCTATCGCGGATAGCAGTTTGGTTGGCCCCGAACGGCCGATTATTACGGCTGTTGTCATGGTAACGGTTGCCGCCGGTAGCCTGGTTTCTGCCAATGTCATTGGCCTGCCCAAAGCCATTATAGCAGGATTCATTGCAACAGCACTTCCTGCATCGGTATTCTTCTATGACAATTATGGCGCAATGCTTGTTGCTTCCTCTTTCCTTATGTTTCTTGGTTTGATTCACCTGGTTTCGATGATGCAAAAGGAGGCGGTGAGAAATTTGACGACGGAACTTGAGAATAAACAACTGACATCTCGTTTGGCCGAAGCTCTCGACATCGCGCAATATCTGTCACGGCATGATAGCCTGACAGGGCTATTAAATCGCCGCGATTTTGAAACGACCGCCAAGAAATTGCGGCAGAGTCACAGCCATTCGCCTATGAC
>CAKZNA010000089.1 GCA_937129355.1 uncultured Sphingomonadales bacterium
CCGGAGGCCGTAATGCCCGCCGCCAACGCAAGTCCGCCGCCGAACATCATGATAACGCCCCATGGTGCGCGGTCGGCCTCTTTCCAATTCAGCAAGGGCCGCATTTTGCCTTCTCGGCCATCTGGAATGGCGAAGAGCAGGAAGCTACCCAATATCGCAACGCTGCCGTCAGTGAGCGAACCGCCCGGCAAATAGGGGCTTATCCAGCTGCGGGTCATCCAAAGCAGCACTACGAGCAAGATGATGGGCACCAGCCGTTTTTCGGGGACGCTCCACGGTGCAGGTTCGCCAATCGCTTCGCGTGCGGCCTCGGTCTTAAACTGGCTTGCCGACATATTCTGCACGCGCATCAGGATGAAGGCGCATACCGGAATACCAACTAGGACAACCGGAATGCCGAACTGCATCCATGCAAGGAACGTGATTTCGACGCCTAACTGCTCGTTGATTAGTCCCACGGCTATTGCGTTGGTCGGGGAGCCAACCAGTGTGCCAATCCCGCCAATACTTGCGGCAAAGGCGATACCCATAACCAGCGTTCCCGCCATACCGTCAGTTTCGCCTTCCTTGACGCCGCCTGCGGCAAGAACCGCGACTGCAATCGGGATCATGATCAGCGACGTAGACGTGTTGGAGATCAGCATCGATAGCAGCGCGGTTGCAATCATGAAGGCGAATAATAATCCTGTGCTGCTCTTTCCCGATAGCCCCAATATGGCGAGCGCAACACGCTTATGTAGACCGGTTCTTTCAATCGCCAGCGCTAGAAAAGCACCGCCCAATATCAGGAACATGGTGGGTGAATAATATTTCCCTGCGACGGCCTTTGCGTCCATCACATCCATGAGCGGGAGCGCGATGAAGGGTAGCAAAGCGGTGACGGTAAGCGGCAATGCCTGTGTCATCCACCATGTCGCCATCAGGATAACCAGCGCCGCCACATGCCAAGACTGATCCGACATGCTGGCGGGCGAGGGCGATAACAGCATGACCACGAAGACCGTCAAGCCCGCCCAAAAACCGATGCGTTCGCTATTCATGCTTACTCCGTCAATCCGATGACTGAAATTTGCCGGCCATAATCCGCCTCATCCTTGTGGCAGGTCCGACGATAGCTGAAAAATTCTTCCGGTTGACTATATGTGTCTTGGCCCAGACATTCTACTTTGCCAATGCCAGCCGCAGCCAATCGTGCGGCAACATAGCCTTCAATATCAAACTGATAATGGCCGAGCTTGCCATCAGCAAAGAAGCGGTCATTGGCGGGGTTATCTTCGGCAAAGCGCCGGAAAAAGCCATCGTCAACTTCATAGCTTTTCTGAGCGATGCAGGGGCCGACCGCGCAGATGATATCGTCGCGCTTCGCTCCCAATGCTTCCATTGCATCTATGGTCGCTTCCGACACACCGCCGATAGATCCTTTCCAGCCAGAATGCGCTGCCCCGACTACGCCGGCTGAACTGTCGGCAAATAATACGGGCACGCAATCTGCCGTGAGAATGCCCAGCAATATTCCGGGGCGGTCGGTCACCATTGCGTCTGCTTCCGGGCGATTGTTACCAAATGGCTCGCTCACCGTCACGACTTTAGGCGAATGGATTTGATAGACTGTGCAAAGATCTGCGCCAGGTAGGGTTGCGTCAATAATTCGGCTACGGTTTTCAATGACAGATGCCGCTTCGTCATCTGAACCGAGACCGACATTCAGGCTGTTATAGATACCCTTTGAAACGCCGCCCTTCCGTCCGAAAAAGCCATGCGGAACATCGCCGAGTGACGCTGCTGTTCGTTTTTTGATTTCGGACATTATGTCACGCGCCCCTCTCTTGGTTCCTTCTTTGCAAGACAATGGCGGATTGGCAAGCATATCGGCTTGACGGCGCCGAAATGATGGCAGACGGTGTCTGACATGACGAACCATCTTTTCATTTTTGGTATGGGCTATACCTCAGGTTATTTGGCGGCGCGTTTGCGCGGGGAAGGGTGGAATGTAACCGGCACGCGGCGGACTAGCGATGAAGATGCAATCGCGTATGAGGACAATGAAGCCGTCAATTCGGGGCTGGCAAACGCTACCCATATTCTGTCTTCGGTGCCGCCGCGCAAAGAAGGCGTCGTTCCGGTGCTGGAAAAATATGGAGACGCAATCAAGGCTGCACCTGCAAAAGGGGTCGGCTATCTGTCTTCGACTGGCGTTTATGGCGATACAAACGGTGCGTGGGTGGATGAAAGCGCACCGATT
>CAKZNA010000090.1 GCA_937129355.1 uncultured Sphingomonadales bacterium
TGCGAAAAAAGCGATGGAAGAAGGTGTTGCACTAGAGCTGAGCGATGAAGCGCTATGGGCAGCCATTGAGAAAAACTACTGGCTTCCAGAATACCGTAACTACAAGCGTCGTAGTATCTAAGCTATAACGCATTTAGTAATTGAAAAAACAGGCTTTTATGAAATGGAGGATGATGATTATCATGCAGATCCATGCATCGAGCCATCGCTATCCAGCACATTTGCGAATGATATCCTGGAAAGCACAGAAATCGAGGCCATGTTAAATCAGCGGCGCCTCAATCCTGAATATGAAGATAAAAAATCAGATGCGATGGATCTTGGAACGATGGCCCACGAATTAATATTGCAGGGAAAGCTTGACGCTTTTGTTGTCTGCGATGAATTTGATGCATGGCGATCGGATGCAGCCAAGGCAAAGAAAAAAGAAATCGAGGATGCCGGAAAGATCGCCTTGAATTCCAACACAAAATCAATTCTGGATGATGTAAAGGCCATGAAAAATCGCCTTTATGAGCAGCTAAAAGATCATCAAGAATATTCCAGCATTTTGCAAGTTGGCCGCCCGGAGCAATGCGGATTCGCCAAGGTTGGCAATATCTGGCAGCGCGCAAAATTTGACTGGATCGATGAAACAATCCCGGATCTGATTGTGGATTACAAAACAACCGGCCTTTCATTCGATCAATGGGAAAAGAACCAGCTTTGGGATGGAAAATATTTGCAGAACCCGCATTACCGCCGGACTTATGATGCAATCACAGGAAAAAAATCAAAATTCATTTTTGTTGTCCAGCGCACAAAAGCGCCTTTCCTTGTGAAGATCTTTGCCCTGGATGATAGTTATTCAGAAAACATCGAAATGAGGTATGAAATGGCTCGCCGCCGCTTTGAACATTGCCTAAAATCAGGGCAATGGAGAGGCGAACCGCCATATACGGCGCATTCATATCCGCCGCCTTGGGTAATGCAGAAATGGGATTTTGATGTTCTTTCAGAGGAAGCGGAAAAATCAGCAGCAGCCCAAAAACAAGAAACCATCGATCCAGCCGATGCTTTAATGGCCGGATAAATCAATCAAAGAAAGGACTAACCAATGACATATCAAGTCAGACCAGCATCAAGATCGCAGGCAAAGCCGCTGATCGGGATCTATTCGGAAAGCGGATGCGGGAAAACATATTCGGCGCTTTTGCTTGCGCGCGGTTATGCCGGGCCAGATGGCCGGATCATTATGATCGAAACGGAAAGCGGGCGGGGCGAAGCATATGCAGACCCAATCGAATACCCAGAAATAGGCGGCTACGATGTCATATCAATGCGGGACAATTTCAGCCCTGCTGAATACGGCAAAGCAATCACAGCAGCGGAGCAGGCAAAGCCGGATGCTTTGGTTATTGATAGCGCATCGCATGAATGGGAGGGCGCTGGCGGCGTTCTTGCAATGGCAGCGGCCAATCAGGCAGCCAATAAAAAAGGGCCTATCGTATGGCAGCAGCCAAAGCTTTCGCATCAAAGGGAATTCATGCTGCGATTCATGCAGACCTCAATTCCGCTTGTAATTCTTAACGTGCGCGCAAAATATCCAATGAAGCAAACGGTCGTCAATGGAAAGAAAGACTGGGCAAGATCTGAAATTCTTGAGCCAAAGCAGGCGGACGACATCTTATTTGAAATGTTTGTCCATGGTTGGATCGATGAACAGCATCGCTTCCATATGACCAAATGCACAGCAAAGGCGCTTGAGCCTGTTTTTGGCAATAAGCAGCCTTTATCCGTGGCCACTGGCCAGAAATTGCAGGAATGGGCATCCGGGGAAAAGAAAGAGCCAGGGAAGCCGATTGCGGATGCAGATTGGCAATCCTGGACAAAGCGGATGGATGAAGCGGGAACGCCTGAAAATCTAAAAGAAATCGGTGGCCAAATATCAGCCGTATCAAGCGCATATGACCAGCCATCAAAAGAAAAGCTGAATGCATACTATTCCGATCGCATGCAGACGTTGAAAGGGGCGCAAAATGGCTGATTTTCCCCAACCAAAATACAAAAAAGGCGACAAAGTTTTTTTTGCTGATCGTGTATATTCATCAAAATGCATTTCATGCCCTGATTGCCTGGGAACATTAAAATGGATTGTAACTTTTGCAGATGGCGAAAGTATCGAAATTGATTGCCAAACGTGCCGCGATGGATTTAGCGGCCCGAAAGGGACGGTTTGTTATAACAACTGGAAACCTAAAATATCTGTTTTGACAATCGGATCTATAAAATTTGATGATGAAAAATTCAAATACATGTGTGACGAAACCGGCGTTGGATCTGGGCAAGTTTACAATGAATTTGATTTGCATCTTGATAAAAATAAAGCCGATAAGCAGGCAAAAGAAAAACACAAAGAGGGAATGAAGCAACTCGCTCGAAATAACTTTTCAAAAAAGTTTAATGGATCAAAAGAAATTGAAAATATGCTTTCAACCTTTGGATTTTCTCGCCAGCAGATTCTCGTTAAAAAAAGAAAGTTTATTGAATGGGCGGAAATATCAGATCTTGTAAAAAAGAAAGGCGGAAAATAATGACCCCGGAGCAAAAAGCAGCATACATCAACGCGCAATGCATATCAGCAAACGCAGATATTCAAGGAATGATCGCCGAAAATCAGCATCGCTTGAGCCTGGGGCTTTCTATTGCCTATGACGAGCAGGCATTTGCAGAAGTTCCAGACCGATATGGGATTCACCACAACCAAATAATTGATTTTTTTAGGGATTAGATATGACCACGCACTATTTTCAAAAATCCACAGAAAAGCATTTCCCCAATATGATGCATGGCTGGAATTGCTATGCAAACGACAACCCGCGAGAATTATATGCGGCGCTGCGCCTGGATTGGCTGGATATTTACAAGGCTTTCTGGATGAAAGAATTTAAAGATCCAACGCCATATTGGAAAGATCCAGGATTCATCGCCTTGGCGGAAAAGATCGAGCATCAAGGGCGGCTGATTGAGGTGAAATTCACCGCCGGGGATGCATTTGAAAAATACGACAACAACCATTGGCTGCCGGATGAATGCTTTCTTTCGCTGCCAAAAAGAAAGGGGAAATGATGCCTAGAAACATTTCATTTGCGATGACCACGCCGCAATTTATTGACGGATCAAAAGATGTAACGCGCCGATTTGCGTGGTGGAAATTAAAGCCTGGCGACATCCTTATGGCAGTTGAAAAAGGGATGGGCCTGCAAAAAGGCGAAAAGATTAAGCGCCTGGGATTGATTGAAATTATTTCCGTCAAAAAAGAGCCATTAAATCAGATGGCGATCGATCGGGAATACGGCCTGGAAGAAATGCGGCGCGAAGGATATCCGTTCGGCATGAAAGATCCGGCAGAATTTGTTCGCAGAATGGCACCGAATGGCGATACGGCCGCAATGGTAAATCGCATTGAATTCCGAAAAATAAGCGATGATGGATCAACCCCGAATATGTTTGAAAATCAATGATTGATCGCAGCGCAGAATTCAACGAAATCAAAAAGAAATATGCCGGGGAAAGCGGGTTTGGATATATCCATGACGATCGCTTTCAAGTCGATTGCGCGAAACTTTGGGGATTTGATTGGCCCTGCGATGAAGTCAATGAACATGGCGTTTGGCACGATTGCCATTGGCAATACTTAAAGCTGCGATTTGATCGAGATTGGCACATCGATATTAAAGGAGCGCAAGGGAAAAACGGCCTTTGGGCTTCTGGTTACAATTATTGGTTTTCAGATGGCGGAGGCGGATCTGCGCCATCTATTGTTGACAGCATGGCGTTTGAAAGCTTTGAAGATCTGCAAATTTATTATCTGGGATATTTCAAAAAGCGCATAAAAGATCGCATTGAATCCGGCTTTTGTCCTGGGGCGCACATCCCTTTGCTGCGCCGGGCGCTTGAAAAAATCCAAGATGCCGAAACACCGCAACTGGCTTTATTTTAGGAGGAAAGCATGGAATTCAATATCAATCAGGTGGCCATGAAGCCGAAAATGCATTTGAACTTTGGCGGAGGATCTAGCAAATGGGTTTATGATGTTTCATATGATGGAATAAATCTCGGCGAGTGCCATCGCGGCAGGCAAAAAAATAAATCATTCAACATATTCTTTTCAGATGGCCTTGAATTAGATCTTGCCAGCGCTGAAAAAAGCGAAATAAAAGCAACCTTGGAAAAAATATGGAAGGAAAAATCAAGTGAAAATCTGGCAAATAATGACGGTTAAAGACTATTTATGGCGGGCCGACCGATTAATAAGAAAGATAAAAAAATGAGCAATCATCTGACTAAAGAAGATAACGACACAATCCTTTATTTCCACGATCAGCTTTTGACCATCATTCGCAGATCTGGAATGCCGCCAAAGATCGCCGCACCGGCTGTGATGATGCTTTGCGCAAGCCTGCTTACAAATTCGACAATGACGCCGGAAGAATTGGCCGCTGAATTCCTGCAATGCCTTGAAAAAGCAAATATGCGCGTGGCCGAAAAGCAAAGCCATAACTCAACAAAGAACTGATTTCGCATGCCTATTGATGCGGCCAGGGCGGCGGGCATGATAAGCAATGAGGCGGCGGGCAGTAATGCTCTTATCTAGCGGGCGGGATGTCCAAGCAAATTCCGGCAAACGCCGATTCTTTCACTTAAACATGCGAAATAAGCTGCATTCGCCTTGTGATCATCTTTGGTCGCAGGCTTTTCGCAGTAATCGCATTGATTAAATTTATCTTGAAGCGGCGCTTGGCTCTGGCAGCCTGTCAATAAGATTGCTGTAAATATCGCAAGAATTCTCTTGCTCGCGGATATATTTGTAAACAATTTGGGCCTCCTGTTTGGTTTTAATAATTTCCCCGGCAGCTTTGTTTTCAGCTTTTTCGATGTCATTGGCACATGCTAGTGGCGGTTGCGGAGAAGAGTCCCATGACTATGATCCAACGAATACGGCATACCATCACATTGGTGATGCAAATGTCTATTCAATCGGACCATTCAATATTCCATTGCCGTGCATTTTATATGCGCCAGACGGTGGGTGGGACATGTTTTCAAGTG
>CAKZNA010000091.1 GCA_937129355.1 uncultured Sphingomonadales bacterium
CCGAAGAAATAATTTTTCGCGGCTTCCTGCAAAATGCCATCGCCAGATATCTGAATATCCATCTTGCAATTCTCATAAGCGCCGCGGTCTTTGGGCTGGTTCACGCCCAGCCTGAATCACTACTGCCGTTGATGGCTCTCGGGGCGGCATTCGGTTACATTTATCACCTCACGAAATCACTGCGTTTGGCGATAGCCTTACATGTTCTCAATAACTCTCTGGCTTTGGTTGCGTCGGAATTTATTGAGGCTGAAAAAGCGGCTGCATCCATTGGTCTTTTATTAGGCTGACACCTCTTCCCGCTTCGCCTTCACCTTGCCAATCACATTGGCAAAAGTCTCCGCCGATTGCGCGCCGGGGACCATGAATTTCTGATCGAATATGATTGCGGGCACACCCTGTATATCGCGCTCACGCCATTGCCGTTGCTCGGCGCGGACGGCCTCGGTTAGCGCTTCGTCATCAATCCATTGCTTGGCGACAGCGCGATCCATGCCATTGGCTTCGGCAACGTCGAGTAAAACCTCCTCATCGCTCACATCCTTGCCATCCTGAAAATAGGCTTTGAATAATGACAGCTTCAATTTGGTCTGCGCCTCCGGCCCGCGTTCGTTGGCGGCAATGGCCAGCAATTTATGCGCTTTGAATGTATTATATATCCGCATACCGTCGCCGTAACTGAACGGAAAACCCACGCTCTCGCCGACATCTTTTAACCGCTGCCGATTGGCTTTGCCCTGCTCCGGCGTGCTGCCATATTTACGCGCGATATGTTCGGCGGTATCCTCGCCTTCGGGCGCCATATGCGGATTAAGCTCAAACGGATGCCACCAGATTTCAGCCTCGGTTCCGGTATCGGCGAGTGCCTTTTCCACCTGCTTATATCCCACGATGCACCATGGGCAGACAACATCGGACACTATGTCGATACGAAGCTTTTCTGCGGCAGCCATTTTACTCTCCTTCGGCCCAATGCTTTAGCAAACTATGCGCGATGGCGAAAGGTGGCGGCGCGCCGAACCTCTTGTCAGGCGCATCGGCAAGTGCCGCGCGCGCCTCTTCCTTCGTTACCCACATCGCGTCTTCCAGCTCATTGGTGTCAAGCGTGATCTCTTGCGTTTTCGCATCCGCGACGCAGGCAATCATCAGCTGAGAACCTCCGAACGGCCAAGGCTGGCTGACCACATAACTCACATCGCCGCAATCAACGCTTGCCTCTTCCTTAATTTCGCGCCGCACTGCTTCTTCGATAGATTCGCCGGGCTCCAGAAAGCCTGCCAGCGCGGAATAATTGCCAGGAGGAAACTGCTTTTGTCGTCCCACCAATGCTTTGCCTTCATATTCGGCCAGCATAATCACCACCGGATCGGTGCGCGGGAAATGTTCGGCGTTACATGCCGTGCATTGCCGACCCCAACCGGCGCGAAACAGCTTGGTGCTGCCTCCGCAGCGCGCGCAATAGCCGTGGTTATTGTGCCAATTGATCAGGCTATGTGCCGTTCCATAAATCGCCGCATCTTCTGCCGGTAGCGAGTTGAGCGCGCTCCATAATGCGGGCGTGCGAAACGCATCGCCGCGCGCATCAGTTATCGGAACGAAATGCGGCTTGCCGTCCGCTATGCCGAGCAGGATCAGCTCTGAATTTTCGGCAATATCTGCGATCGATTGCCAATGCAGACCACCTTCTGGAGCAACCTGCGGTGCAATACCGTCCAGCCCCAAAACCCGCGCGCGCCAATCGGACAGCAAAGCCGAATAGGCTTCCTCATCACTGCGAATATGGTCGACGCGGTCTAGCGGCGATCCTGTGAAACCCGGGTTCATATAAACCTCATCCAAGCTTCCCTTGAGCTGCCAAATCGGCGATCACCCATGACGGGAATTTATTCTGAAAATCCTGCGCGGCTGATGGCATATATTGCACCATACCGGTCGCACGAACGCGCCATTTGGTGCTCACGAAACCGTTGGTGCCAGCGGCTCCGCCCCAGCCGAAGCTGCCAGCCTGTGCGCCCAACCCGACACGTCCGCCTGCTCCGAACCCAGCGCCATGCGCGAACGTTCCATCGGTATTAATGCCCGCCGGAAGAAGGTTCGACATTGCGAGTTTTGCTATCGCGTCCGACATGATCCGCACGTCACCAAGTTTGCCGTGGTTCATCAGGCAATGGAGGAAGCGGTCATAATCATGCGCCGAACAGACCAGCCCTGCCCCGCCAAAGGCAAAGGCAGGTTCGGCCGAATAGACGCTCGCCTTTCCCGGATCGATCGCCTGCAACTTGCCCTTGTCCACGCCGTAATTGGTGGTCAGCCGGTGGGTGTCGCTTTTCGGCACGCGGAAGAATGTGCTGTCCATGCCGAGCGGATCGAATATCCGGCTTTGCAGGAAGGCGTCATAGTCCATGCCGCTAACCACCGCGATCAAATGCGCGGTGAGGTCGAGACTGACAGAATAGCTCCATTTGGTGCCCGGCTCTGCAATCAGCGGCAGCGGCGCAAGGTTATCGGCAAAATTGGCAAGACCCCGCACCGATTCTTCGCGGCTCAGGCCCGGTATGGTCATCAAGCTCACCTGCCCCGGCACAACGCCTGCCTTCACATAGGCATCACGGATCGGGCCTTTGTTGATGATGGTATAACCAAGCCCGGCCGTATGCGTGAGCAAATGACGCAATGTGATCTGCGTTTTCGCCGGCTTTGCATCCATGCTCTTTGCCGGATCGGTCAGCACCTGCATATTTGCAAATTTGGGAAGGAAATCTGCAATCGGTTGATCGAGCTTTATCTTGCCTTCTTCAACCAGCACCATCGCCGCGATACCCGTGATCGGCTTGGTCATCGAATAGATCCGGAACAGGCTATTCTCATCAACGGGAGTCTGGCTGGCGAAGGAGAGTTTACCGCCCTTGATAACATCCGGCTTTTCATCGCCATGTCCAACCGCCATAACAATACCGGCGGCTTTGCGCCCATCCAGATAGCTTTTCAATTTGGCATTCAAGGTGGGATATTGGCGGCCAACGAAAGCCATGAGCGGCATCGGCAATGATGCCGCCAGCGCGCCCAAACCGGCCATCTGAAACAAGCGCCTGCGGTCCATCTGCATATCAATATTTTGCATTATCGCCTTCTCTCCTCAGCCAATACTATGCGTGCTGCCTTAGAGAATAAGGTTGGAAGCCCTGCATTGTCGAGCGATTTTACCGGCCACCATTCACCGGGAGGCAACGCGTTCTCGTCAACAACCGAATCCGTAACGGCAACTGAAAGCTCGAGCGAAAAATGGGTGAAGACATGGGAAACAGCTCTGTCGAGCATGCGCCAATTTGCATCAACCGGAGACCCGGCATGGCCGTTCGCTCCCGCCCGCCATCCATCATCAGGCAGAGCGCGCATCCCGCCTAGCATGCCTTTCGCTTGGCGCTTGATAAGCCAGACGTTACCGTCTTTTTCTATCCAATATGATACACCCTTGCGTGCCGGCTTTGCCTTTTTTGCCGCCTTCACGGGATAAGCCTGTGGCTTGCCTGAATTATACGCACGGCAATATTTTGAGACCGGGCATAAAGCGCAATCAGGCTCTTTGACCGAACAGATGCTAGCGCCCAAATCCATCATGGCCTGTGCAAAATCACCGGCGCGTTGGTCTGGTGTAATAGCATCAGTCTCCGCGCGTATTTCAGTTTTGCCAGCAGGCAACGGCGTATCAATTTCAAACAGCCGAGCAATCACCCGCTCGATATTGGCATCAACAACCACCGCGCGTTTTCCAAATGCAATCGCCGATATGGCTGCCGCTGTATATGGCCCGATGCCCGGCAGTCCTATCAGGCGGCCTTCGTCCTGCGGAAACACACCGTCCAATTCTTCGCTGACCGCCTGCGCGCATTTGATCAGGTTGCGAGCGCGGGCATAATAACCAAGTCCCGCCCATGCGGCCATAACATCGGCCTCCTCCGCATCGGCAAGCGCTTCCACCGTTGGCCAGCGCGCGGTGAATTTGGCGAAATAGGGAATGACCGCCGCAACCGTGGTTTGTTGCAGCATAATCTCCGACAGCCAGACATGATATGGGTTCGCAGGCTGGTCACTGCTTTCATGCGGCGGAACACGCCAAGGAAGTTCGCGCGCATGTTCGTCATAATGCGCGAGTAGCTTCGTCGAAATTTCCCCAGCTTTTTGTGTCTTTGATTGGACGCGGACCATGCAAGCTGGCATGAAAGAAGCCATGAGCGAAAGCAAGACTACAAAGCCAAAGGGCGGAGCAAAGCCCGCGGCGAAGAAGGGTAAAGCCAAGCCCTATCGCAGGCCAAGAGGCGGAGACGCGCGCGCCATATCTGACCTGATGCCAGAGGTTGGCCGCGCGGCCTTTCGCCGTTTCGGCTTTGTGCAAAGCTCCATCGTCAGCCGCTGGAGCGAGATTGTCGGCGAGCGTTATGCCGAAATGTCCGCGCCGGAAATGATCCGTTTTCCGATGGGTAAAAAATCCGACGGCACTCTGGAGCTGACGGTTGCGGGGTCTTTCGCGCCCATGATGCAGCATGTCATTCCGGAAATCATCGAACGCGTGAACCGTTTCTTTGGCTATGCCGCCATTGCCAAAGTAAAGATAAAGCAAGGCCATGTTGCCAAGCCGGAAAAAACGCGCACGGCAAAAGCCGCACCCATGCTGAAACCCATACCGATGGAACTTGGCGATAGCTTGCGTGAGATTGCAGACCCCGAGTTGCAGACCGTTCTTGAATCACTGGCCCAAAGCCTCGGCAATAGCGAAAAACTTGCCAAAGACGGCGAGTGAAGGCAGATGGTCGGGAAACAAGTTTTGGATAGATCGAAAATGAAAAATATAGTCGCATTTACTGCCATTGCGCTGGGCGTGATGATGACCGCTCCTTCGGCGTTAGCGGAAGCGGCGCCAACGGAAAAAGCTGCGGCCGATTGGCAGAAGACCGTCAATATCAGCGATAGCGGCGGCCATGTTATGGGCAATCCGGACGCGAAATATAAGATTGTCGAATATGCCAGCTATACATGCGGACATTGCGCCAATTTTGAGATTAAAGAAGCCCCGCTCATCAAATCAAATGAAGTGGCGTTCGGGCAGGTCAGTTTCGAGATGCGCAATCTGCTTCGCGGCTTTGATGATCTGGTTGTGGCGGTGCTCGCACGCTGCGGAGGAAAAGATAATTTCTTTGCAAGTCACAATTATTGGATGAGCGCCCAGGCACAATGGCTTCCGGCGGTAAACCGGATCACACCGGAGACAAAAGACAAGCTGCAAAAACGCGATACTCTGGGCCATATGATGGGTATCTATACCGATATGCGGCTTGCCCCGCATTCTGCAAAAACCGGAATTTCCGACGCACAGGCCCGTGCATGCCTAGCCAATGTGCCAATGATACAATCGGTTTTCGACATGTCCAATGAAGGCAGCAGCGTGCTGAAAATAGCGGCCACGCCGACATTTCTTATCAATGGCGCGGTTGCCCCCGGCGCCTATGACTATGCGACCATCAAACCCCTGTTAGTGAATAAATAAGAGGAATAAACATGCGAAATACAGCAATTGCATTAACGTCAGCATTGGCGCTTGCCTTGACCGCTTGCGGCGGTGGAGGCGGCGAAGCCAGCCTGAAAGGTGAACCAATCGCCGCCGTGAAGGCACCTGAAGGGTCAAGCTGGACCAGCACCATTGCCAAAACCGAGCGCGGTTATTTGATGGGCAATCCGGATGCGAAACTGAAATTTGTGGAATATGCGGCGGTAACATGCCCGGGCTGCGCGCAGTTTCATAGGGATTCTGACAAAGAGCTGAAAGCCATGGTTGAGACTGGCGTGGTTTCATTTGAGCTGCGCCCCTTCCTTGTTCACGGGTTGCAGGATGTAGCCGGCTTTTCACTGGCAAAATGCAATGGCCCTGAAGCATTTTTTGGCCTGACTGGCCGACTGTTTGATGATCAGATGTCATGGTTGGGTAAGCTGCAAACTGGTCTGACCGAAGCTGATCAGCGTGCCTATGAGGCGGCTGACATGAAGGGCAAGATCAACTTTTTTGCCGCAAAGTTTGAACTTGTCGATTTCGTAAAACAGCTGGGCGTGAGCGAAGATGCGGCCAAAGCTTGTCTCGCCGATGACAAGGCACGCGAGGAATTAATCGCGCAAACCGAGAGAATTTCTGAAGAAGGCAAGGTTACAGGAACGCCGACCGTGATGATCAATGACGTGGTCGTAAACCCCGCATCCTGGAATGTGGTCAAAAATTCACTGCAACAGGCGGGCGCGCGCTAATCGTGCAAACTCGCTTTGAACCCTTTGCCAGTAAGGAGCGACTGCCTTGCGGTTGAAGCGCCTCAAACTGGCGGGGTTCAAAAGCTTTGTTGAACCGACAGAGCTGAAAATCGAGAACGGCCTGACGGGCATTGTC
>CAKZNA010000092.1 GCA_937129355.1 uncultured Sphingomonadales bacterium
TGACTGGCTTCATTCCATTCGGTGAGAAAGACCTGAAAATGAATACCGTTTCGCAGACACCCCTGATGATAATAACTGGAGGAAGCCGTGGCGTAGGTGCAGCGACTGCGCGGCTTGCCGCGGCCAGAGGTTATGATGTCGTCATCACTTTCGTTTCCAACAAGGCTGCTGCTCAAGCGATCACTGCCGATGTGAAAGCAGCCGGGCGCAGGGCTTTGGCCGTGCAGGCAGACAGTGCCGATCCCGGGCAAATCAGCCAGCTATTCTCCAAGATCGACCGAGAGTTTGGCCGAATCGATGTGCTGGTGAACAACGCCGGGATCATCGCGCAGCAATCCCGGTTGGAAAATATCAGCTTTGAGCGCATGCAACGGATTTTCGCGGTCAACGCGATCGGCCCGATACTTTATGCCCAGCAGGCGGCGAAGCGGATGTCCACCCGCTACAACGGGCGGGGTGGCGTCGTGATCAACATCTCGTCCGCATCGGCCCGGCTCGGCAGTCCAAACGAATATGTCGATTACGCCGCCTCGAAGGGTGCTTTGGAAACTTTCACTACTGGCTTTTCCAAGGAGGTGGCGCGGGAGGGGATACGCGTTTGCTGCATCCGTCCCGGTCATATCTACACCGAGATGCATGCCAGCGGCGGAGAACCCGGACGGGTGGACCGCGTCAAAGACACAATCCCAATGGGAAGGGGTGGCCAACCTGAAGAGGTAGCCCGCGCCATCCTTTGGATGGCTAGCGAAGAAGCCTCCTTCATCACCGGAACTTTTCTAGACGTTACCGGAGGCAAGTGATGCAGAATAGCCCCTAGACTCAGGACTCATTGATTGATCCAGAAGATGATGGTTGCAGGGATGCATATAGCGGACATGAAGGTGTGTGCGCATCGGTCTTAGCGGGTGTGGACACGCCGCCAGTCTTTGATTTTCCCGAACATATTTTCGACTTTATGGCGCTGTCGATAGAGGACGCGGTCGTGCGGGATCGGAACTTTACGGTTAGCCTTTGAGGGGATGCATGGGGTAATGCCGCGGTCGATCAAGGCCTGCCGGAACCAGTCGGCGTCATAGCCCCGGTCAGCGAGTAGGGTTTTGGCTTTTGGGAAGGCATCAATCATCAGCGCGGCGCCTTTGTAGTCGCTCATCTGGCCTTCGCTCAGCAGCATGATAAGTGGCCTGCCCTGGCCATCGCAGACCGCGTGCAGCTTGGAGTTCAATCCACCTTTGGTGCGTCCAATACGTCTGGGAACAGCCCCTTTTTGAGCAGGCTGGCCGCCGTCCGGTGCGCCTTCAAATGCGTGGCGTCGATCATTAACTGATCCGGCTCGCCGCCCTGCGCCGCCAAACCCGCGAAGATCTTGCTGAATACGCCCATCCGGCTCCAGCGGATGAACCGGTTATAGATCGTCTTGGGCGGTCCATAGTCGGCGGGCGCATCGCGCCAGCGCAAGCCGTTGCGGATGACAAAGATGATACCGCTGATAATCCGGCGATCATCAACCCGCGGAACGCCATGCGATAATGGGAAATAGGGCTCTATCCGGCGCATCTGCGCCTCCGACAACCAAATCAGATCACTCATGGCAACACCTCCTTAGCGCTACCAGTGAATCACATCATCGCCACAAGGGGAATCCCCTTTAATAGGTCCTGAGCCTAAAATTCGCGCGACTTCAACTATAATTTCAATACCTTGTTTATTTGCAATATTACCAGAATAGAGCGCTACATGTGGCGTCGTTATTCCCCACTCCTTTCTATAAGGCGAAGGCATGGTCATAGGCCGGATTACATCCACATCAGACCAATTCCGAAATTCATAAATTTTTGATTGTGCAACACCTTTTTCCAAAAGCTTTTTGCACATCTGCGGCGAAATGCTAGAAACCTTATCAAATAAGGAAAATATTTTCCTCTCAAGCGCCAACGATATTTTTTCAGCAATAATTCCGTTATTCAGAAGACCAGTCGCAAATGACGCTTCCACTTCAAAGTCTTGGACATGAAGCCAACTTTTACCTCCCGCTAACTTAGCAGCCAACCACGCATTAGGTGAAGACATCAAAGACGGTGCTACCGTAAAAACAATGTCAGGCCGCCAAAATAATGCGCGAAACATTACTGGAAAAAAACTAGTTACAGCAAAGCGGATATGGTGCATCACCCGTTTGACTCCGGTCGGATTTTTAGGAATATAGTGCACAACTCTTCTCACATTTACACAGTTTTCATTTTTACAACTTCCTTTCCACATCTTGTATCCTTCGTGTATTTTCCAAGATGGACAATAAGGGTTCCCAACAACAACTTTAACATCATGCCCTATCTCGGAAAGTTTTTCAGCCATTCCAGATGTATAAACCGAAATTCCAATTTTTTCGGGTGCGTAATTTAAACCAAGCACTAGAATTTTCATTTTTGCGGTTCTGCCCATAATATGACAAATTAATTATAACGAAATCGCCAAAGAAATACCTGAAGCAAAACAAATTGCAGATAAAATACAATTTAGCATTGGTATAGGAACCAATTACTTTTTTGAAATTGCTAAAATTAGAGCTTTACGAATTTTATGGAATACCATTTTAGAACAATATAACGTAGCAAACACTGCTATGT
>CAKZNA010000093.1 GCA_937129355.1 uncultured Sphingomonadales bacterium
GAATTTTCTGTCTCATTCGCTTCTTCGCGTTCAACGCCGTTTAGTTTCCCGTTGGGCGCCATACGGCGCAGAACGAGAGAGATCCGGTAAGTGGATTCTTCCACACCAACATTATTCAAAATCACTTCGGTACCGCGCTGTCCATCAAAGATGATGCGCGTTGGCGCGACCAGAAGGTCTCCGGATGCCTGCGCTGGCGTCGTTGTGCCGATCGCAGAAATCGCGAGGATTCCTGCAGCTATTACCCGGCGTGCCGATACGAAGTTACGGTTGAACATAGTTGGTCCCTATTCACATAAAATGACGGACGCCGGTCTTATGCCTTTGCCCACGATGTTGTTCTGCCTGAATATGGTTACCAAGCTGCTAACCACAGGCCCTTTGTTGGCAAAAAAATACCCCCGGCTGCCGTAAGGCAGCCAGGGGTATCAAAGACTTCGATTTTAGGGCGCAAACCCTATCGAATATTAGTTATAGTCGACATTCACGTCGAAAGTACCAGAATAGGTACCGGCAGCCTGGCTCGCACCAACAGTCAGCGTACCGCCAACATATACGGTATCGCTACCGGTTGATGTGAAAGAGGTTGTCGAAAGCGAAGGTGTCATCGACATTGTGTCGGTGCCTGAAGTAAGCGTAACTGCACCTGCAGTAGCGAAGCTGACATCAACAGTCTGGCCTGATTCCGACGTAACAACGATTGAACCTGGGCTCGACGTACCAACGCAAGTAAGCGTTGCGCATGAAGTGGTTGCACCAGAAGAAGCAGCTACAACAGCGGTACCGCCGGTTGCGTCAGCAGCAATTGTACCGAAATCGATGTCGGCTGGTGTGCCAAGCGTAACGGCAGGAATGATTTCCGCGTCTGCGCCAACGGTTTCAGTAGCAGCCTGTGCGCCGCTTGAGATCATAGCAGCTGCTGCGATTGAGCCTGCCAATGCGATTTTCATTTTATTCAACATATTTTCTGGTCCTTACGTGACAAAAAGCAATTAATGGAGAATGCCCCACAGCATTCAGCCACCCTTATGGTAGTGAAAGCATAAGGCTTTGCTTCATCCCATGGTTAATCAAAATTAACCTTTAGAACATAAAAATTGTTTATAAACAGTTGCTTAAGGTGTTTTCGCCTGTTAGAAACGTCAAACTGATGACGTAACATCTGGTAATCTTCTAAATCTTTTCAGCTTTTCTGACAGAGAAATTAGAAACTTTCGCCAGTAAGCCGCTGGCAGAGCATATCGAGCTGATCGAGGCTATTATAGTCGAAGGTCACCGACCCTGCCTTGCCATTCTTTCGCGTTGCTATCTTTACGCGGAGGCCCAGCAAATCGCCCAAATGCGTTTCAACAGCCTGAATGTCCGCATTGTCGCCCGAGTTCGCGACAGCACGCTTGCTCTGATTTTTCGAATCCGATGGCGGTGCTTTACCTTTTCGAACCAAGGCTTCGGTTGCGCGAACCGACAGGCCCTTCTTTATGACTATCGCTGCAAGCTCAACCGCCTCGTCGCTTTTCAACAACGCGCGCGCATGCCCCATTGACAGCCGTTCTTCGATAACAAGGTCACGTAATGGTGAGGGCAATTCCAAAAGGCGCATCATATTGGCCACATGGCTGCGCGATTTCTCGACAATTTTGGCCAAAGCAGCCTGACTATGGCCAAATTCATCAGAAAGGCGCTTATACGCCTCCGCCTCTTCGATCGGATTCAAATCTTTACGCTGGATATTCTCGATCAGCGCGATTTCTAACGTCTCTCCATCGCTATAGTCACGAATAATAGCGGGAATTTGATGTAGTTGTGCTTTCTGCGCAGCGCGCCAACGCCGCTCACCGGCAACGATCTGATAGCCCTTGCCCTTGGGACGCAGAACGATTGGCTGAACGATCCCGTGCCGTTTGATGCTCGCTGCAAGTTCGCTTAGCGAATCCGCCGCAAAATGCCGGCGCGGCTGATCAGGATTGGGCTTGATTGCTGAAACGGCAATCAGGTCAATGCCTTTATCAGCCGAAATCAGCGCTTCTTCGTGATTCGATGCATTGGACACGGTTGATTCGTCGCGCAATGCTTCACCCAAAAGAGCATCCAATCCGCGGCCTAGGCCCTTCTTAGTGGTTAGTGGCTTATTTGCTGCCGCACTCATGCTGCCATCTCCCGTTTGGGCAAGCGCCCGATCAATTCGCGCGCCAACGCCATATAAGCCTCTGATCCTGTGCAACGATGATCATAAACCAGAGCAGGCAAGCCGTGGCTTGGTGCCTCGGAAAGCCGCACATTGCGCGGAATGACGGTTTCAAAGACGAGCGAACCCAAAACGCTGCGCACATCGTCGGACACCTGTTCGGTCAAACGGTTGCGGCGATCATACATGGTTAGCACCACGCCCTTGATCGAAAGATCAGGGTTAAAGCGCTCCTGAACGCGCTCAACTGTTTGTAAAAGCTGACTTAATCCTTCAAGCGCGAAAAATTCGCACTGCAGCGGAACAATGATGGAATCGACGGCAACCAAGGCGTTAATGGTCAATAATCCCAGCGATGGCGGGCAATCGATCAGGCAAATGTCCCAATCATCTTCGGCATTGTCCATCGCACCGGCCAGCCGGTGGGTGCGATCTTCAAAATCGACCATTTCCACTTCAGCGCCGGAAAGATCAACCGTAGCGGGCACCACGTCTAATCCCGGAATCTGTGTTTCCACCGCCGCTTCATTCACGCCTGCTTGGCCCAGGAGCAAATCATAGCTGCTATGCGAACGATCTGCTTGTTTTAAACCGAGGCCAGTTGAGGCATTTCCCTGCGGATCCAAATCAATCAGCAAGCAGCGCCACCCACTTGCGGCCAGAGCTGTGGCAAGATTGATGGCTGTTGTCGTTTTTCCAACACCGCCTTTTTGATTCGCAATGGCAATTCGGATCATGATCTTTTCCGCCTTTTTCCGGGCTTCCTGGATAATAGTTGCCCTGCCAATATCTGCGCATCCTCGTCCGTGAGGCTTTGTTTCACGTGAAACTTTAGCCGTCCACGCCATTCAATTTGCTTTTGCGCTTCCGACAGCTCCCTAGCGGCATTTTGCCCCTTTGGTAACAGCCAGTGTGTATTTTCTGTGGAAAATCGCTCTGCCAGCGTCAATAATTTTGGCAAAGGAGCGAAGGCCCGCGCGCTAACCACGTCGAATTTTGCGGTTTCAAACTTCTCGAGCGACATGCCTGCAACGGTAACACTCTCCTCAAGATCAAGCATTTCAACCGCGCGCTGCAGATATTCTATCCGCCGGGCCCGTGATTCAACCAGTGTAACCTGATGGCCCGTTAACATTCCGATCACGAGGCCGGGGAAGCCAGCGCCAGAGCCCAAGTCCAGCCACTTTAGTGTGCCGTCAGTTTCTTGGGGCAAATGCGCTAATAGCTGTGCGCTATCCACAATATGACGAGACCAAACAATATCGAGCGTCGATTTCGCTATGAGGTTCTGGCTCTGCGCCTCACGCTTAAGATAATCGATAAAGGCTTCAAGAACCTCCATTGTTTCACGTGAAACATCTAGCGTATCGGCGAGCCACGCTTTGGCCTCCGCTTCATTCATGCTGCTTTGGCTGCATTTGATGCGCGCTTGGCGTGGACAAGGATCGCCGCAAGAGCCGCCGGCGTAACACCCCTCACCCGCCCAGCAGCCGCAAGCGTTTCCGGCCGAGCAGCGCTAAGGCAATCTTTCATTTCGTTGGAGAGGCCAGCTATCGAAAGATAGTCAAGGGCTTCAGGTAGCTTAACGCGCTCATTGTCCGTCAGGTTCTGAATCTCCGCCTGCTGTCGCGCGATATAGGGCGCATATCGGCCATCTTGCTCAATCTCCGCCAAGAGAGTTTCATCCCACGGCAATGTTTCACGTGAAATCAGCAGCAGTTCAGTGAGGCTAACAGAAGGGAAGCGCAGCCAGTCGCCAAGTGGCATCCGGCCTGCATCGCGCCTCACATCCAGCCCGGCTTTGATAAGGCTATCGGCTGTTACCTCTTCCTTCATAGCCGCCTCGATTTCGCCGCGGCATTGTAGATCTGCCTGATATTTATCTTGGCGTTCTTTGCCCACACAGCCAACCTTTATGGCCAGCGGTGTGAGACGAGTAGGAGCATTATCCGCCCTCAGTCGCAATCTATATTCCGCACGGGACGTAAGCATCCGGTACGGTTCGGTCACGCCTTGAAGTATCAAATCATCAATCATAACAGCAATATAGCTGTTGGAACGGTCCATATTCGGCATTGTCCGTTCAAGAATCTGACAAGCCGCGCCCATGCCAGCGACGAGCCCCTGCGCGGCTGCTTCTTCATATCCGGTGGTGCCGTTAATCTGGCCAGCACAATAGAGACCATCAAAGCCGTTTACAGCAAGGCTCCGATCTAGCGCACGTGGATCGATATAATCATATTCCACCGCATAGCCCGGCACGATAATCTCGCAATTTTCAAGGCCCGCGATACTATGCACCATCGCTTCCTGAATTTCGACCGGGAGCGATGTCGAAATACCATTTGGATAGATATAATGCGAATCTAGCCCTTCGGGTTCCAGAAAGACCTGATGGCTATCGCGGTCGCCGAAGCGTTTGATCTTCTCCTCGACTGACGGGCAATATCGCGGCCCTTCCCCCTGAATTTCACCGCCATAAAGCGGAGAACGGTCAAAACCCGACCGGATTATGTCATGGGTTTCAGGATTCGTTCGGGTGATCGCACAGAATAGCTGCGGCTGCGAACGCGCCTGAGACATGGCAGACATTGTCCAATTGCCGTCGTCAGATGGTTGTTCGGGCAAGGATGCCCAATCTATTGTCCGCCCATCGATGCGCGGCGGTGTGCCGGTTTTCAGCCGCGCCATGGGTAGATTTGCGCCGCGGATCTGTACCGCTAGTTTTAGCGCGCTATCTTCGCCAACGCGGCCACCTTCTATTCGCTCTTCACCGCGATATAGCGTGCCGCCAAGAAAGGTGCCTGTCGCCAGGATAACAGCCTTCGCCGCAACTTCCGTTCCGTCGGCAAGCGCAATGCCCGAAATAATGCTATTGCTTTCATCAGCAAACAGGAGCGCAGCAGCCTCACCTTCCAATATTTCGAGATTATCGGTCGCAGAAAGCTGTCGCCGAATCGATGCGCTATATAGCTCTCTATCCGCCTGAATCCGCGGGCCCTGAACGGCAGCTCCCTTCGACAAGTTGAGCATGCGGTAATGGATCGCGGCATCA
>CAKZNA010000094.1 GCA_937129355.1 uncultured Sphingomonadales bacterium
GCCAAAGTTAAAAAATATGAATCGGGAATGATTGTTGACCCTGTAACGGTTAAACCTAAAGATAAGTTAACTAAAGTGTTGATGTTAATGAAGTCTTACAAGATTTCTGGATTTCCCGTAGAAGATCTTGATGGAAAATTGATAGTTGGCGGAACGCTCGATGAAGCGGTCCAGTCTATGCGCGGCAGCCCGGGAACATCGATAAACCTTACGGTAGTTCGCCCCGGCCGTGATGCTCCGTTTGACGTCAAAATCACCCGCGCGATCATTGACCTGAAGCCGGTTCGCTGGAAAGTGAAAGACAAAATCGGTTTGATCACGATCACAGGATTTTCCGACAATACCGGGAAAGATGTTGTCGAAGCAGTAAAAGGCGTTCAGCGATCGCTCGGCAGCAAGCCGCTCGGTTATATTGTCGATTTGCGCTCCAACCCGGGCGGCATTCTTCAAGAAGCCGTCGCGGTTTCTGATGTGTTCCTCGACAATGGCGAGATCGTATCCGAACGCGGCCGCAATAAAGGCGATATGCCGCGCTGGTTTGCCGAAAGTATGGTCCCAGGTGATGTGACGCAAGGCGCGCCGGTTATTGTGCTGGTCGATGCAGGTTCTGCTTCTGCATCTGAAATCGTAGCAGGTGCTCTTCAAGACCATCACCGCGCGCTGGTGATGGGTGAGCGCAGCTTTGGTAAGGGTTCTGTGCAAAATGTGTTGCCATTGACCCGTGAAACCGGATTGCGGCTGACGATTGCCCGTTACCACCTTCCTTCTGGACGGTCGGTTCAGGAAGGCGGAATTAAGCCAGACATTCCAGTGCCGCAGCTTTCCGACCCCGACTATCAAAAGCGCGTTCGTATTCGCGAGTCCGATCTTCGCCGTCATCTGGTCAATGAATTGAAAACCGATGATAAAGAGCTTGAAAAAGACAATCTCGAAGATCCACGGTTCAAAAAGACCGCAGAGGAATTGAAGGCAGAAGGCGTCGAAGATTTCCAGCTGCATTATGCGATGGAAACACTTCAACGACTCGGTAAAAATACCATGAAGCTCGCAAAGAAAAGGCCTGCGCAACCCGCGGGCGGAAACTGATAGCATAGATGAGTTTTAGTCAGCTTCGTCTGCTCGCGCTGTTGCTGCCGGCGGCATTGCTGGGCGGGGCGTATATTTCGCAATATGTGTTTGATATGTATCCTTGCGAGATGTGCTGGTGGCAGCGCTGGCCGCATTTTGCCGCGCTAGTTCCGGCGTTACTGGCTTTTCTTGTTAAAGCCCCAGGTTTGCAAAGAACGCTTGTCGCCTTCGCTGCCTTTGCGATTTTCACCAGCGGTGTGATCGGAGCGTTTCATGCTGGCGTCGAATATGGCTGGTGGGAAGGCCTGACATCTTGCACATCCACTATCGCGTCCGGCGGGAATTTCCTCGAAAATTTGGAGAATGCGCCGCTCGTTCGCTGCGATGTTACCCAATGGACGTTATTTGGCATTTCGCTTGCCGGGTATAATTTCCTCTTGTCCTGCGGCGGTGCAATCGCCATCTTGATGGGGATATGGCGGAACGCAAAAAATTGAACGATATATCGGCGCGGCACGATGGTGAAAGCGCCACTGCATCGATGATCCGTGTAAATCAAGCTGGTGAGTATGGGGCCAAACGCATCTATGCCGGCCAGCTCGCCATAATGGGCGACCGCACTGACGCATCGCGCAGCATTTCGCATATGGCCGAGCAAGAAGAGCGCCATCTTGCCGCTTTTGATAAATTGATCGCGGAAAGGGCAGTTCGCCCAACGGCCCTGCAGCCCGTTTGGAATGTGGCTGGATTTGCGCTTGGTGCGGTAACTGCAGCGCTGGGGCCCGAAGCCGCGATGGCTTGCACGGTGGCGGTCGAAACAGAAATTGATGAACATTATTCAGAGCAATTGGAAGAATTGGGCGGCAGTGATCCGGAACTATCGGATATGATCGCGGATTTTCAGGCCGAAGAACAAGAGCATAAGGAAACAGCCTTGGCTGAAGGCGCAGAACGTGCGCCAGCTTATCCATTGCTAAGTACAGCTATCCGGCTGGGTTGCCGGGCCGCCATTTCGCTTTCAAAGCGCGTTTAGTTTAAGGCCGTGTTCATACAGCCGCATGTAGCCGGCCAAGATAAGTTTTGGAGAAAAATAATGATCCGTATTTCTGCCGCAGCCATAATGGCAAGCCTAGCAATTTCGGCGCCCGCCTTTGCGCAAGAAAGTGCCGGCGAAATTCAAGGTGCAGATGAGAAGATCAATCAGCTGATTATTTATGGCGATGATGTGTGTCCGGAAAGCACGGAAGAGCAAATCAATGTTTGTGTTATTCTGGTTGAAGCAGAGCGTTATCGCATCCCCGCCAACCTGCGCGATACAGACCTTGGCCCGGACAAAGAAAGCTGGTCGCGTAAGGTGCTGGCCTACCAATATGTTGGCCGAGATGGGATCCAAAGCTGTTCGCCGACCGGAGCCGGCGGGTTCACTGGCTGCACTATGGGCGCAATTGACAAGGCTTATGCCGAGAAACAGCAAGACCCGGGGCTTGTCTTTGGACGCCTGATTGCTGCAAAGCGTGCTGAACGATTGGCAGAGATTGATGCTGAGGCAGCTGAAGTTGAAGAGCGCGTTAAACAGTTTGAGAAAGATCGCGCCAAACGCGAAGCGCGTGAACAGGCTGCACGTGAAGGCATGGACGCGGCGGACAATGCTGCGACCGCAGAGGCCGCCGCTGACGCGGCTCCTCTACCAGAACCGCAATAGGTAGTTTAGGGCTTAGGCTAGAGCCGGAGCTTGGTCTTCGGTGACTGTTGGCTGCTGCTGCACCATTCCATCTGAGCCTTCCGCAGTGCGAGACGCAAACCACCCACATGCTTTCCAGATGATTGCTGTCGTTAGGATAGAGACATATCCATCGACCGCATAGTGGAAGCCAAGATGGACTGAGCTAACCAAAATGATCAGGAAGAACGCGCCGAATATCTTGCCTGCGAGAGGCGAAACGTGGCGCATTGCCATATAGAATAGAAATGCCATGCTGACATGCATGGATGGCATGGCGGTGATGCCGCGGCCCAAGCCTTGGTCATTGGTGAAATGCCAGTCTAGAAGTGCTTGCTGAATGTCGACAACGGCCACCGGATATTGCCGGTTAGCTTCGTTCAAATAGGACATGAGAGGCATAAAATCATCGCGGCCCAAAAGCGGTTCCAAAAAACAGGGGCCAACCGATGCTAACATGATAGCAAGCAGCATTCCGTTGACCGACCATATCAGGAAGTAGGCAGTGAAATAGCGCTGCCGCAATATCTGATCACGGTGATAAAATGCAAAGAAAGTACCGCCCGCATAGATCAGCAGCAGCCAAACCTGATAGAGAAAAGCTAGTATCGATGATACAATCGGGAAGCCCAATATAGGTTGTAAAATGCGCCATGGGTCGGTGCCATGAATTGTGCGATCCAGCTCAACAAAGTTCAAATCCCAACTATATTCCTGGAATAATTCGATGTTGCTTTTGATCGTTGAAAAGCTCGGCATGACCAATGCCAGTGCTAGCAGGACCGGCAGTGCACGCATAAATGATCGTCGTTTT
>CAKZNA010000095.1 GCA_937129355.1 uncultured Sphingomonadales bacterium
ACTGATGTGGTCTTAAGTCTGCTCCATTTTGTGGGCGACCGTACGCTGGCCTCCCTGTTCCGCCTCGGCGAGGCGGTGAGCCTGCTGGGCCGGGTAGTGGCCGGGATGCCGTACATCTGGCGTGTGCGGAGTGAGACTGTCACCCAGATGATTCGGATCGGCGTGGACAGCCTGCCGCTGGTGGCGGTCACCAGTGTCTTTACCGGCATGGTGCTGGCCGTGCAGAGCTACGGGCAGTTCGCGTCGATGGGCATGGCGAACCGCCGCCAGACGATGCGCGACAATCAGAACGGTGCGGCCCTTGCAGATGTCCATCATGTTCTTCTGGATGGCGCTTTCGGACTCATAGTCCAGCGCACTGGTCGCCTCGTCCAAGATCAAGATCGAGGCCGATAATCATACCAAGGCATACACCCAGCACGAGAAGAATGCCCAAAACGAAGAAATGGGTTTTCTTGGCGGGCGTCCTCATTACCGGAAGCGCGCCCAAACGGTGCGATGATAACCAGCCCAGCAGAATCGTCAAAGCCGCTCCGATTAAAAACAGCGACGACCCGAGATTTAGTAAGTCATTTCGGCTGGTTCTTAATTTCTGGCGATCTTCATGCCACCCGTCCGAAGCGCATTCACCGCCCGAATAGGCCTCATTAAGAAGGTCTGATGCCGCGGCCTGATCTGTAAAAGACGGCATAGGCTCCGCATAGAAGATCAGCGCCAATCCGGACAGAACGAATAATGCCAGCAATCCAACTATTGCTGCCTCGATAGAAAACTTTTGCCTTGAGCGGCTCAATAAACCCTTGCCTTAGGCTCCACATATTCCGCTTCATCGGTCAGCGTGTAATCATGCACCGGACGGTCGCCCAATTTGACCTTACCGCCTTTGCCGCCCCAGCCTTCAAAGCTGGAAATGGTATGCTTCATCCACTTCTTGTCGTCGCGATCGGGGAAATCTTCGTGCATATGCGCGCCGCGGCTTTCTTTGCGGGCTTCGGCGCTGGTGATCGTCACCATCGCCTGAGCGAGCAAATTGTCTAGCTCCAGCGTTTCGATCAGGTCGGTATTCCAGATGAGCGACGTGTCGGTCACATGCACATCTTGCATACGCGCATTGACCTTGCCCATCTGCGTCACGCCTTCGGACAGCAATTCGCTATCACGGAACACGGCGGCATGCTTCTGCATTGTTTGCTGCATATCAAGACGGATGTCGGCGGTTGGTGAACCGCCTTTCGCGTTTCGGAAATGATCGACACGGGACAGCGCGAGTTCGGCGCTATCGGCGGGCAATGGACGGTGCGATGTGCCCGGCTTCACAGTCTCTTTCAAACGTAGCCCGGTCGCGCGGCCAAATACCACGAGATCAATAAGACTATTGGAACCAAGGCGGTTCGCGCCATGTACGGCAACACAGGCCGCCTCACCCACCGCATAAAGCCCCTGCACAATCGCATCGGGATCTTTCTTTGTCGGGTTGATAACTTCGCCGTGATAATTGCACGGAATTCCGCCCATATTATAGTGGACCGTCGGCGTCACCGGAAGCGCTTCGCGCGTCAGGTCAACGCCCGCAAAAATCTTACCGGTTTCTGTGATGCCGGGAAGCCGTTTGGCCAGTGTATCGGCTGGAATATGATCCAGATGCAGGTAGATATGATCCTTATTCGGTCCAACACCGCGTCCTTCACGGATTTCGGTCGCCATGCAGCGCGACACAACATCGCGGCTGGCAAGGTCTTTCGCGGATGGCGCATAACGTTCCATGAAACGCTCACCTTCACTATTGGTCAGATACCCGCCTTCACCGCGCGCGCCCTCTGTGATGAGCACGCCAGCGCCGTAAATACCGGTGGGGTGGAATTGCACAAACTCCATATCCTGAAGCGGGAGACCTGCGCGCAGCACCATGCCGCCGCCGTCGCCTGTGCAAGTATGCGCTGAAGTTGCGCTGAAATAGGTACGGCCATAGCCGCCAGTTGCCAGCACAACGGCATGGCTGCGGAAACGGTGGATGCTGCCATCCTCCATGCACATCGCGATCACGCCGCGGCATTCGCCATCTTCCATGATCAAATCGAGCGCGAAATATTCAACGAAGAAATCAGCGTCATATTTCAGCGATTGTTGGTAAAGCGCATGCAGCATAGCATGGCCAGTACGGTCGGCAGCGGCGCATGTGCGCTGTACCGGTGGCCCAGCGCCCATATTCTGCATATGGCCGCCAAATGGGCGTTGATAGATGGTGCCATCTTCATTGCGCGAAAACGGCACGCCTGCATGTTCCAGCTCGTAAACCGCCTGCGGGGCTTCACGCACCAGATACTCAATCGCATCCTGATCGCCCAGCCAATCGGAACCTTTGACCGTGTCATACATATGCCAGGTCCAGTGATCCGGCGTGTTATTGCCAAGCGAGGCAGCAATGCCGCCCTGCGCCGCAACCGTATGCGAACGCGTGGGGAAGACTTTGGTGATGCAGGCGGTTTTCAGGCCGGCCTCTGCGCTGCCCATAGTGGCGCGCAGGCCGCTTCCGCCAGCGCCAACAACGACCGTGTCATAATTATGGTCGATAATTTTATAGGCTTCGGTTGCTTTTTCTTTATCGGATGATTTGTCTGATTTTGGCATCAGGTGGGAGCTCCAGTGAATGCATGTTTGGCAACAGTGAATATGCCGAATGCGGCTCCGCCGACGACATAGAAATTCAGCAACATCAGCGCGGCTAGCTTGTTGCCCTCGCTATGAAAATAATCCTCAATAAACACTTGCAGCCCCAGCCGCACATGCCAGAAAATGCTGATCAGCATCAGGATCATCGGCACCGCGACGCTCGGCTGTGCGAGCCATTCGGCGACTGTCTTAAACTCATAATTGGGAAGCCAAGCGAAGCTGGCCACCAGCCATGCGGTAAGCAACAGATTGCCAAGCGCGGAAATCCGCTGGTCAATCCAATGTTTGCTGCCATGTTTGGCCGAACCAAGTCCGCGGACTTTGCCAAGATTTGTACCATCACCCATCGATCAAGCCCCTATCATATAGTTGACCGCGACAAGCGCGACGATACCGGTTGCCGTGAAAGCGGCAATGAAGACCAGCCACGCAGATGTCCGGTTTGCATTCAGTTCGAACCCGGCCCCCATATCCATCATCAAATGCCGGATGCCGGAAAAGAGATGCTGAAAAAAGCTGAATGTCACGCCGACCGCCAGAAGGCGGAAAAACCATTTGGAGACATGCTGCAAAGTAGTCGCATCATCGCCAAGGCCAGAGCCGGTGACATAGCTTATAAAACTTGTGTAGCTTTCTTCGCCACCGCCGATTGCCGACAGCCACCAGAGCAGCATGAGCATGCCAGCCGTCGCCATTACGAAACCGGTAATCCGGTGGGTGATAGAAGCCATCATAGCAACGCCGCGCCGATAGACGCTCAAATGCGGTGACAGTGGCCGTTCGACCTTTGCAACCATGGAAAAGAATCCCCTTTTTACCGTGCAATTTATTCGCAGTGCCGTTCTTTAGACAATTGAAAGAGGCGTGCAAGTGCGTTGGCCGCGCTAGGCATCAAAATTATCAACATCTTTTCGCCTTACGGGAAATAGCGCGGTGCCTTTCCCTGAAAAACAAGCCCTTCCGTCCCTACGCGCTCCGTTCTATGGAGATGGCATGTCAGCGAAAAAACCAAAAATACTGATCACAGGCGCCAGCCGCGGCATAGGCGCATCGATTTTGAAAAGCTTCGAGGGAACGGGCGCAATAGCCGTAGGTCATAGCAGCAAAGGCGGCGGCGAAATGCTGGGCGCCGATTTCGCGGCTGATGGGGCCGCTGAAACGCTTTGGCAGGCCGCGTTGGACCGGATCGGTTCAATTGATGTCATCATAAACAATGCGGGTATATTTGACGAAAACCCTTTATCCGCGCCCGAATGGCCTGAAAACTGGGCGCGAACCATGCAGGTAAATCTGACAGCCTCTGCCGAACTATGCCGCCTTGCCGTTTTACATTGGCAATCGAATGGCACCGCTGGGCGAATTGTGAACATTGCCAGCCGCGCGGCCTATCGCGGGGATAGTCCGGCGCATTGGCATTATGCTGCATCAAAAGGCGGAATGGTGGCAATGACCAAAACCATCGCCCGCGCGTATGCCAGCGATGATATTCTGGCTTTTGCCATCTGCCCCGGTTTTACAATGACCGGCATGGCCGATGACTATTTGGAAAGCCGCGGCGGCGAAAAATTGCTTGCAGACATCCCGCTTGGCCGCGTTGCACAGCCGAAGGAAATTGCTGAAATGGCGCGCTGGTGCGCGCTGGACGCTCCGGCATCAATGACCGGCGCTGTGCTCGATGCCAATGGCGCGAGTTATGTCCGCTGATGCCGAAAAACTGATGCCCGAAAGCTGATGCCTGAAAGCTGGAAAGTCACCCTGCCCTGCTCGCGCAGCGATGCGGAAATGCTTAGCGGAGAATTGCCGCAACTTGCGTCACTCGACTCTGCCCCTGTAGTAGTGACTAGCGAGGTTGAAGAATTTAGTGATGACTGGATTTTGGAGGCCTTCTTTGAAAGTGAACCGGATGCCCAGGCAATAGAGCTTCTCGCGTCTGTCATTCCTGCGACCAAACCATCCGACGCGGCGATAGAAAAGCTTCCAGACGAAGATTGGGTTACAGTCAGCCAGCAAGGCCTAGAGCCTTTGCATGTCGGACGGTTTTTTGTGCATACACAAGCTGAAGACGAGAAACCGGCAGGCACGCACGCATTTCAGATTGAGGCAAGTCAGGCATTTGGTACGGGTCATCATGAAACCACCGCCGGTTGCCTCGGCATGCTCGACCGGATGGAGCAGGGGGGCCAGCGCTTTCGGCAGATTGCCGACATTGGTACGGGCACCGGACTGTTGGCATTTGCAGCGCTTCATCTCTGGTCAAATGCGCGATGCATCGCGTCAGACATCGACCCCGTTGCCGTGGATGTAGCGAAGCGATTTGCAAAGGATAACTCGGTCGCTTTGGGCCGAAATACCGGCCAGCTTGCTCTCGTTACAGCAAGCGGCACGGATCACCCGCTAATCAAACGACAGGCCCCTTATGATCTGCTAATCGCCAATATTCTCGCCGGACCATTGACCGAGCTTGCTCCTGCCTTTGCCGCGTTGATCGCCGATGGCGGGACACTTATTCTTGCTGGGCTGCTAAGTAATCAGGCGGAAAAAGTAACCGCCGCCTATGCGCGCGAAGGATTGCGGCTTGTCGAAAAAGCGGACCGTGGCGACTGGCCAACTTTACGGCTGGAAAAGCGCAAACGATACGGGTGGCGGCGGCCAGAGCGATCAAGCGGCCGGACCAGCCAGAAACCTGGCGATACCGGCGAATGGTAGATCGCACCAAAATTTGCTAAGTCCAGCATATCGCTCAACCGGTGGGAGCCAATAATGCCAAGTATGTCAGACGATGCTGTCAAATCAGCAACCGGCAAATGCTGGTCGGAATGGAAGGCAATATTGGACGCGATGGGCGCGGCAGAATTACCGCACAAGGAGATCGCAATTCGTCTTTCGGCAGAAGGCGTTGCTCCATGGTGGCGGCAAATGGTGACGGTTGAATATGAACGCATGATTGGACGCCGCGCAGTGGGTCAAACTTGCGACGGGAAATTCTCCGCCAGCCTTAGCAAGACCGTTGCTGGCGACATGGACGGTGCGCTTCATCGTTGGGAAAAACTAACCGAAGAGATGGTCGAATTTTGCGGTGCACTTGCCTGCGACGAACCACGGACAACCAGCACGGAGAAATGGCGATATTGGCGGTTAGACTTGGAAGATGGTTCAAAAGTCGCGGCTTCGATGCATAATAAGGCCAAAGACAAAGCCTCTATTGGCATCAATCATGACGGGCTTGCAGATGGCGACGCCGTGACGAAATCAAAGCACTTCTGGAAAATGCTGCTAACTGAAATTTAGCTTAGCCAGTCCAACCCTTCGCCCGGGCATATTCCTGCGTACCGCGCGTAATCACTGCATCTTCTTCAATCAATTCGGCAACCGCAATATCGCGCTCATTTTCAAGCCGCGCATAAAGCGGCCCAAAGTCCGTCTCAGCGGTCACTTTCAGCAAGTCGTTCAAATCGTCGATCACAAAATAATTCTGCTGATAATCGTCGATCCTATATTCACTGCGCATTATCCGCATCAGATCAAAACCGATGCGGTTTGGGCTGTCATCCTCCAGCGCGAATACGCTTTCACCGTAACTGGAAACGATCCCTGCGCCATAGATGCGGAGCTCACCCGCTTCGCGGATCAACCCAAATTCGACCGTATACCAATATAAACGAGCAAGCTTATGCAACGCATCAAAGCCCAGGCTGCGCAAACCGCCTTTGCCATAGGCCTGCATATAATCGGCGAAAACCGGATCGGCGAGCATGGGCACATGGCCAAATACATCGTGAAAAATATCTGGTTCTTGCAAATAATCGAGCTGCTCCGGCTTGCGGATAAAATTTCCCGCCGGAAAACGCCGATTGGCAAGGTGATCGAAAAATACATCGTCAGGAACAAGCCCTGGCACAGCAACAACCTGCCACCCCGTCGCCGCCGAGAGCCGCGCATTCAATTCGCGATAATCGGGTATCCCTGGCTTTTCGAGCCGCAAGACATCCATACCTTTCAGAAATGCTTCGGCCGCTCTTCCGGGAAGCATTTTGGCCTGCCGGGCGAAAAGCTTGTCCCACATGGCGTG
>CAKZNA010000096.1 GCA_937129355.1 uncultured Sphingomonadales bacterium
GTCCGCCTGTGTGCGTTCCACAAATTTCGCCATGCCCGCCTTTACCTTTTCCGGCCCGCCAATCGCGCTGCATTCTAGCACACCGTCCAATATCGCGGCATAGGCAGGGGTTAGGCTTTCTTTGAAGTCTTCAAGTGGCGGCGGCATTTTGCCGGGAGTTCCTGTGCGCAGGCGGACGAAGCTTTGCATGATGGAGGTGGCGAGAATATCTGCTTCTTCGTCCGTTTCCGCCGCAATCACATTCATTGCAGCCATTGCATGGGGTTTGTCGAGAGCAGCGGAAGGCTGAAATTCCGCGCGGTAAATGGCAAGTGCCTTGTCGAGCATTTGCGGCGCAAAATGGCTGGCAAAGGCATATGGCAGGCCAAGTGCCGCCGCGACCTGCGCGCCATACAGGCTACTGCCGAGAATATAGAGTGGTACATTTGCGCCTGCGCCCGGAGTGGCGACAATGCCCGTCTGTCCATCATTGGCAAAATAGCTTTGCAATTCGACCACATCGCGCGGGAATTCGTTCGGATCGCTGTTGAGCGTCCGCCGCAGCGCCATCGCGACGCGCTGGTCGCTCCCCGGCGCGCGGCCTAGCCCTAAATCAATACGGCCGGGATAAAGCGCATCCAATGTCCCGAATTGCTCGGCAATGACCAAAGGCGCATGATTGGGCAGCATGATCCCGCCTGCGCCGATGCGGATGGTCTTGGTTGCGGCGGCCAAATGCCCGATCACCACCGAAGTCGCGGCGCTGCCAATGCCCGCCATGCCGTGATGTTCGGCAACCCAATAGCGCGTGAAACCAAGGCGTTCGGCATGTTGCACCATATCGGTGGCATCCGCGATTGCGCCGCTTACATCGCCGCCTTCTTTTACGGGAACCAGATCGAGCAGAGAATATTTTGTCATATCTGCGACGATGGCGATGCTGCGCGGCTCTGCCAAGAGCTAATCCAAATACTTGCGCGGCTTATCCAAATGCCACATGGTTTTCGCATGTCGCTTATCGCTACGCTCACCATGAACCCCTCGCTTGATGTTACCACATCGGTTGACCGCGTGCGCCCTACGGACAAACTGCGCACTGGCGCTTTGCGTCACGATCCAGGCGGTGGCGGGATAAATGTTGCGCGCGTGTTGCATGAACTTGGCGGGGAAACTTTGGCGATCTTTCCGGGTAGCGGGCCGTCGGCCATGACCATCGACCGTTTGCTGTCTGAACGCGGCGTCCCGTTTCAGCTGGTTCCTATTGCACAGCAGACGCGTGAGAGTTTTACCGTTGATGAAACCAGCAGCGGTGAGCAATTCCGGTTTGTGTTGCCTGGGCCGAAATTGGCGCCGGAGGAATATCAGGCTTGCCTTGATGCGCTTGCCGAATTGCCGGAAGCACCTGAAATAGTCGTTTTCAGCGGCAGCCTGCCAACCGGCACAACGCCCAGATTGCCGCAGCAGGTTTGCGCATGGTGCCAGAAAATCGGGGCGAAGCTGATCGTCGATATGTCGGGCCCGTTGCTGCGTGAAATTCACGGTGCGTTTTTACTCAAGCCCAACAGGAGAGAGCTGGAAATGCTGGCGGGCAGGGATTTGGCTAGTGATGATGATATCATTGCCGCTGCACGCGATTTGATTTCAGATGGCGTGGCAAATGCCGTCGTTGTCTCGCTTGACAAGGATGGGGCATTTCTGGTCACAGCCGGCGAAACACACAAATATGCTCCTCTCGACGTAAAAGTTGAAAGCGCGGTTGGTGCGGGCGATTCCATGGTGGCTGGGATCGCGCTGGGGCTTGTGCAAGGCAAGCAATTGCCCGGCGCAGTTAAGATTGGAATGGTATCCAGTGCCGCCGCGCTCGTGACCTCTGGAAGCGAGTTGGTGAAACGGTCGGATTTTGAGCGTTTGCTTGTGGAATATCAGGAATAGCCCATGCAGGTTACCGCTGATGCTATCGTCTGCGCCGTTCGCTCACATGGAGAGGTTGGAGCGATTGTTCGGTGCTTTACGGCCGAACATGGCCTGCTGGCGGGATATGTTCAGGGCGCACGCGGGCGAACATTGCGGCCCGTTCTGATCGCCGGGAATATTGTGAAAGGCGAATGGAATGCGCGGCTGGCGGGGCAACTTGGTTCGCTTAAGGTCGATCTTGCGCATAGCCGCGCGCATATTCTGGGCGAGCCGCTGGCCACGGCGGCGATAGATTGGGTGACTGCTCTTACCGCAGCAACATTGCCCGAAGCAATGGCCTATCCCAAATTGCACAGCGCGCTCGATGGCGTGCTATCGGCTATCGAATTGGCACCGGCGGCGCGGCGATGGGCCGGGGCAGTGGCGGGCTATGAGGAACTGTTGCTGAGCGAACTTGGTTATGGCGAAGAGGAAGCACAGCAAAGTGATGCGCCCGTCGCCATGATGGCGCATAACCGCGAACGTTTGGTGCAACATATGCTGGGCGAAAGACGTGCCGATGTGATGGCTGCGCGTGAACGGCTTGTCGAAAGGCTAAAAAGGGCGGTTGCATAGGGCGCGCCATCGCGGCAAAGGCTGCTGTGCAGAAAGGAATGCCCATGCTTATCGCCTTACTTCCCGGAGACGGGATTGGACCTGAAGTCATCGCTGAAGCAAAACGTGTGTTGGACGCGTTGGGGCTGGACGGGCTTTCTTATGAAGAAGCGCTCGTTGGCGGCGCTGCATATAAGGCCGCTGGACATCCGCTACCGGCAGCCACGTTAGACCTTGCAAAGCGCGCCGATGCTATCCTGTTTGGCGCAGTAGGCGATCCCGATTGTGACGCGTTGGAACGGCATTTGCGCCCCGAGCAAGCAATCCTTGGCTTGCGCAAAGAGTTGGAATTATTCGCCAACTTAAGGCCTGCATCGCTATTCCCCGAACTAGCCGATGAATCGGCGCTTCGCCCTGAAATCGCGAAGCAGATCGATATGGTGATCGTTCGCGAGCTTAACGGCGATGTCTATTTTGGCGAAAAGGGCATGCGCGAAACCGATGGTGGCAAGCGCGAGGGATATGACATCATGTCCTATAATGAAGATGAAGTGTGCCGGATCGCGCATGTCGGCTTCAAGACAGCGATGGCGCGCGGTAAAAAGCTTTGTTCGGTCGACAAGGCCAATGTTCTGGAAACTTCGCAATTGTGGCGCGATGTGGTGATCGAGACCGCAGCGGAATATCCCGAAGTCGAACTCACCCATATGTATGTAGATAATGCCGCGATGCAGCTTGTGCGCAATCCGGGGCAGTTTGATGTGATTGTCACCGGCAATTTGTTTGGCGATATTCTCTCCGATCAGGCCAGCATGTGTGCAGGCTCAATCGGGCTGCTTCCAAGTGCAGCGCTCGATAATGGCGGCAAGGGTTTATATGAGCCTATCCACGGCAGCGCGCCCGATATTGCGGGGCAGGGCAAGGCAAACCCGCTGGCTACGATTTTATCTGCCGCCATGATGCTGCGCTATTCGCTGGATCAGGCCGATGCAGCCGGCCGCATCGAAGCCGCCGTTGCAAAGGCACTGGCGGATGGTGCGCGATCGTTTGATCTAGGCGGCAGCATGACAACGAGCGAAATGGGCGATGCCGTGATATCGGCGTTGACCTGACAAGCTTATCCGCCGAGAAGCGAATCCATGAAAAAAGACGCAGGCCTAAACCGCAGTGTAACCTCCAAATGGCGGCCAGCCACGCAAGCTGTGCGCGGCGGTACGTGGCGCAGTGAGCATGGCGAGACTAGCGAGGCACTGTTCCTAACGTCTGGCTATACCTACGATGATGCCGAAACCGTTGCTGCGCGTTTTGCGGGTGATGAGCAGGGCATGACCTATTCACGCCTTCAGAACCCGACCGTAGCGATGCTGGAAGAACGCATTGCATTGATGGAGGGGGCAGAGGCTTGCCGGACGCAGGCAACCGGAATGGCGGCGATGACGACCGCGCTTCTTTGCCAGCTTGAAAGCGGCGACCATGTTGTTGCGGGGCGTGCTGCCTTCGGGTCTTGCCGCTGGCTGACAGATAGCTTGCTGCCGAAATGGGGAATCGAAACCACCACTATCGACGCGCGTGACAATGATGCGTGGAAGGCCTCTATCCGGCCAAATACAAAGGTGTTCTTCTTTGAAACGCCCGCCAATCCGACGATGGATATTGTCGATCTGGAATATGTTTGCGGGTTGGCGCGCGAGAATGGAATTACCAGCGTCGTCGATAACGCTTTTGCAACGGCAGCATTGCAACGTCCGCTAGATTTCGACGCCGATGTTGTTGCCTATAGCGCGACCAAACTGATGGAAGGGCAGGGCCGCGTTCTTGCTGGCGCCGTTTGCGGCACCGAAGAATTCATCAATGAAACGCTGCTTCCGTTTCAGCGTAACACCGGACCGAACCTGTCACCGTTTAATGCGTGGGTAGTGCATCGCGGTTTGGAAACGCTTGATCTGCGCGCGCATCGCCAATCGGAAAATGCCCTTACTGTTGGCAAGTTTGTTGAAAGCCGCGTGCCAACAATTTTGCATCCCGGCCTTGCCAGCCACCCGCAACATGCGCTGGCTGCGAAGCAGATGAAGGGCTTCGGTCCGATATTCAGCTTCATTGTCGATGGCGGGCGCCAGCAGGCGATGGGTCTTATAAATGCGCTGGAGCTAATTGATATATCGAATAATATTGGCGATACCCGCAGCTTGATTACCCACCCTGCTTCTACCACCCACGCTGGCATGAGCGAAGAGGCGCGCGATGAAATGGGTGTGGTCGAAGGGATGCTGCGTATCAATATCGGTCTGGAAGATCCGCAAGATTTGATTGACGATTTGGACAAAGCGTTCAAAAAGGTTGGCCTATGATCGACGCCTTTTTTACCGATAGCACGACGACAGAGGGCGTTACCGTGCGCGTGGCCCCGCATTTCCTGGAAGAACAATCGGCGGCTGAACAGGAACGCTGGTTCTGGTCCTATCACATCCGGATAGAGAATAACGCTGATGCGCCGGTTCAGCTTTTAACGCGCCATTGGAAAATCACCGATGGTCGCGGCATGGTCAATCATGTCGATGGCGATGGCGTTGTTGGCGAACAACCGTTGCTCGGTCCCGGCGAGGCGCATGATTATGTTTCGGGATGTCCGCTGACCACGCCGACTGGCGAAATGGAAGGGCACTATCGTTTCATCCGGGCCGATGGCGGCACGTTTCTGGTTGAAATTCCGCGATTTGAATTGCTCGCGCCAGCCACGGCAAAATGAAGCGCACCCATCTTCCGCTCAACGGTCTGCGCGTGCTGGATGCGGCTGCGCGGCATTTGAGTTTTACCAATGCTGCCGATGAACTGGCTGTGACGCCTGCTGCCGTCGGCCAACAAATCCGCGCGCTGGAAGATATGCTAGGCGTTGTTCTTTTCCGCCGAACACCCAAAGGGCTTGAGTTAACCGGTGAAGCGGCTGCGGGGCTTGATGCGCTGCGGTCCGGGTTCCTGCAATTTGAAGAAGCCGTGCGCGCCATGCAGGCGGGGCAATCATCCAACTCGCTCACCATTGCTGCACCGCGCGATTTGACTGCCAAATGGCTGGCCGCACGGCTGGCTGATTTTGGTGAGGCTAATCCCGATACCCGCTTCACATTGGTTGCGGCAGATGATGAGCTTGATTTCACCGAAGCCAATCTTGATATCGCCATCCGGCTAGCTGATGGCCCCGGCCAACATGAAGGTGTGCGCTTGGCTTCCGGTGCGTTCGTAACGGTGGCTGCGCCAGAGGGCGGTTCCGATACACCGATTAGCTGGCCGGGCTGTCCGGTTGATGAAGGGCAGGCGGCTTTGCGTTTATCCGATGCTGGTCTGGCGATTGATGCCGCTGCAAATGGATTGGGGAAAGCATGCGTGCCGCATATGCTGGCAGAGGCTGATTTGGCGGATGGCCGCATTCGAGCCATCGATAACACGGTAGAAAGCGAGAAAGCCTATTGGCTCATCGCGCCGCTACCCCAATGGCGGCAAAAGAAGGTGAAGGCGCTGGTTGCGGCTTTGGCGCCAGCCTAAAGCTACTCTACAAATCCGGAAACACTGTCCAAAAGCCGGGTCATCAGGCTGCTAAACTTGCCTTCGTCCACCGGTTTTTCGGTGTCGTTCCAACTACCTGTGACTGCATACCATTTGCCGTCCTTTGCCTGTCCAAGGAAGCTCATCGAAACAACGCCGGGTTCGCTGCCGCCTTTATAACCCGCATAATTCCAGTCGGTCCTGCGCGATTCCGCAGGTCCTGCATTCACGCTCATAATTTTGAGCATGCGATCATTCCGGCTGTTGCGGATAGTGTCGAGCAATGCCGCTATATCGGCCGGCGATGCGAACCATTCCAGCGTATCGATCTGCTTCGGTGTTGGCGAAGAGAAAACATAAGCATCAATGTCTTTATAAGTCAGCTTCGCTGCTTCGCGCTTTAGCAACGCACTTTGCCCCGCTTCACCTGCGGCCAGATAGCGCTCACTTAATTGCTTATCACCCTTCAAAACAAATGCCTCGACCGTTGAAAGAAACGGCAATGTCTTGTCTGGCGCGCTGTGTCCGATTGACCTCAATCGCCGCTCGACATTCTCGCGGCCCAGCAAATGCAGCAAGGTATCGGTCGCGCTGTTATCGCTTACTGAAATCATCTGCAGCGCCAGTGTATCGAGTGTTGCTGGGCTGTTTTCCGGCCAATTGCGCGTCGCTTGCGAGGAAAAACTGCGATGTGCAAGCGGCGCAACATCGCTCCATTTGCGTTTGCCCGCCTCTATCTGGCCAGCAAGTTCGGCAAGAATATAGAGTTTGAAGGTTGAACCGATTGCAAATTGTTGGCTGATATTCCGGCCCGCCTTTTTTTGCGGCGCTTTATCGTCGCTTAGCAACATAACGGCATATCCCGCCGTACCGGGCAATGCGGCAAATTCAGCATCAATCTTTTCTGCGCTATCGCCGCGTTTTTCGATATTGGAAAGAAAAAGGCCTGTTACCTTTCCCGTTGCGGGTTCGACTGAAAGGTTGACTATCGCGAAGGCCTTTTCAAATTCCACCCTGTAAGTCGCATCATTGGGTGACCGCTGGGAGGTTTTGGTTTTGGATATCGGTCGGCCATGCTCGGCAACCAGCTGCGCCGTAAGCGCTTTGAATTGCGCGGCTGGAACGGCGGCAAGAAAACTATCGGCGAAATAGTCTTCCGGTTTTATTTCGCCTTTCAGCAATGGAATTAAACGGGCGCTGGCCATTACCAGCGGCGATGCGGCGCGGTCTGTTGGAGCATCTGCCTGTGCCAGCGCGGCGGCGCTGCTGCTTACGAAAAGCAAAAAGGTTGCTGCGATAAACCTGAACATCATTTCCCTCTTTGGCTTAAAGAAGCGATATTAGGCGTCGATAGCCTCTTCATCAAGGCTGGCGGCATTGTCTTGAATAAAGTTGAAGCGGTGTTCCGGGTTTTTGCCCATCAGCCGGTCGACCAGATCGTTGACGCTGGCGCGCTCTTCATACTCGCGCGGCAGGGTGATGCGGATTAGCGAACGCGTGTCCGGGTCCATTGTCGTTTCTTTAAGCTGGTTTGGGTTCATTTCACCAAGACCCTTGAAGCGCCCGACATCGACCTTTTTGCCTTTGAAGATGGTTGCTTCCAATTCGGCGCGGTGCGCATCATCCTGCGCATAGGCGCTCTTTGATCCGGCAGTCAGCCGGTAGAGTGGCGGACGCGCAAGATAGAGATGCCCGTCGCGTACAATCTGCGCCATTTCCTGAAAGAAGAATGTCATCAGCAGTGTCGCGATATGCGCGCCATCGACATCGGCATCGGTCATGATGATCACGCGTTCATAGCGCAGCGCGTCGGGATTACATTCCTTACCGCTGCCGCAGCCAAGCGCCAGCAGCAGGTCGCCAATTTCAGTATTGGCGCGAATTTTCTCTTGCGTGGCCGATGCGACATTCAGGATCTTACCGCGTATCGGCAGGATAGCCTGCGTCTTGCGATTGCGCGCCTGTTTCGCGCTGCCGCCCGCGCTATCGCCTTCTACGATAAACAGCTCGGTATCGTTACTGTCGTCATTGGCGCAATCGGTCAGCTTGCCGGGCAACCGGACTTTGCGGCCTGATGTCGCGGTTTTGCGTTTGATCTCGCGTTCGGCTTTGCGCTTCAGCCGGTCTTCCATCTTCTCCATGATGAAGCCGAGCAGCGCTTTGCCGCGCTCCATATTGTCGGCGAGGAAATGATCGAAATGGTCGCGGATAGCATTTTCCACCAGCTTGTTTGCCTCTGGCGATGTCAGCCGGTCTTTGGTCTGGCTCTGAAATTGCGGGTCACGAATGAAAACCGACAGCATCAACTCGCAGCCGTTTAGAATATCCTCGGCGGTGATTTGCGAAGCCTTCTTTGCGCCAGTCAATTCGCCAAATGCGCGTAGGCCCTTCGTCAACGCGGCGCGAACGCCTGCTTCGTGTGTGCCGCCAGCAGGTGTCGGGATGGTGTTGCAATACCAGCTATAGGAACCATCGGACCAAAGCGGCCAAGCCATTGCCCATTCAACGCGGCCTTGCTCATCGGGGAAATCCTGAGTGCCCTTGAAGAAATCGGCGGTCGCGCATTCGCGTTTGCCGAGCTGTTCGCTCAAATGATCGGACAGCCCACCGGGAAACTGGAACACAGCTTCTGCCGGAACATCTTCGCTGGCCAACTCCTCGTCGCAGCGCCAGCGGATTTCGACGCCAGCATATAGATATGCTTTCGACCGCGCGAGTTTGAACAAACGTGCTGGCTTAAATTTCGCGTCCTTGCCGAAAATTTCCGTGTCGGGCGTGAAGGCAATGGTCGTTCCGCGCCGGTTTGGCGTCGCGCCCAAATCTTCCAGCTTTGACGTCGCTTCGCCTTTGGCAAAGCTCTGCCGGAAAATCTGTTTGTTGCGCGCGACTTCAACCACTGTGTCGGACGAAAGTGCGTTGACCACCGATACACCCACGCCATGTAAACCGCCGCTGGTGGCATAGGCTTTGTCAGAGAATTTACCGCCTGAATGGAGCGTGGTCAGGATAACTTCCAGTGCCGATTTACCGGGATATTTGGGATGCGGGTCGGTCGGGATGCCGCGGCCATTGTCGCTTATGGTCAGGCGGTTGTCTGCGCCAAGATGCACTTCAATCCGGTTGGCGTGACCGGCAACAGCTTCATCCATACTGTTATCCAGCACCTCGGAAGCCAGATGGTGCAGCGCGCGTTCATCAATGCCGCCAATATACATGCCGGGGCGGCGGCGCACAGGCTCCAGCCCTTCCAGCACTTCAATTGCGGAGGCATCATATTCTTTTGAAGCGGCGGTAGCAGCAGCGGAGCCACCAAACAGATCATCACTCATGCCTGTAGCTATAAGCGCCCCAGACTCCGCGATGCAAGAAGCGTTTGCGAGTTATCCCCGCGATTTTACTTTCGACAGGAAATCTTTCTCCATCGATCAACAACATCTTGAAGGATTGCCAAATGGTTAGAGGTGATATAGTCCTATAATACAGCATAGCAGGAGGAAAATATGCTCGAACTTTCCGGTGTCAGCCATACCTACCCCAACGGAACCCGCGCTTTACAGGATGTGTCCCTGTCCATTCCGCGCGGCATGTATGGCCTGCTTGGCCCCAATGGCGCAGGCAAATCGACGCTGATGCGGACCATTGCCACATTGCAGGCGCCAACCGAGGGTAGCATCAAATTTGGCGATCTGGATATATTGGCTGATCCCGAAACGCTGCGGAAAAAACTTGGCTATCTGCCGCAGGATTTTGGCGTTTACCCGCGCGTGTCGGCTTACCAGATGCTGGACCATATGGCGGTGCTAAAAGGCATCTCGGGCAAAGGCGAGCGTAAGGCTGTGGTTGAAACCTTGCTCAACCAAACCAATCTTTGGGCCGTGCGCGGCAAATCGATTGCGGGTTTTTCCGGCGGTATGCGGCAACGCTTCGGCATTGCACAGGCGTTGATTGGCAATCCGGAATTGATCATCGTTGACGAACCGACGGCGGGGCTCGATCCCGAAGAACGCAATCGCTTTCTAAATTTGCTCGCCGATATTGGCGAGAATGTTGTGGTGATCCTATCAACGCATATCGTCGATGACGTTGCCGATCTTTGCCCCCGTATGGCGGTCCTTGCGGAAGGCAAGGTGCAACTGGAAGGCGCGCCGAAAGATTTGATCGAATCCACGAAAGGCAGCGTCTGGCAGAAAACAATTCAGCGTGAAGAGCTGGATGCGCACCGTGATAAATATCAGGTTATATCTTCGCGGCTCTTTGCCGGTAATGTCATCATCCATATTATGGCGGACAAGAAACCAACGGGCTTCTCTTCGGTTGAAGCAGGGTTGGAGGATGTTTACTTCACAACACTTGCCCAAACCCGCTCCGCTGACGCGCTTGCTGCGGCCTGATTGGAGGGCATAGACCATGTTTTCCGGCATCACCCGTTTCGAAATGCGCTATCAGCTGAAAAGCCCGGTATTCTGGGTCGCCGTGGTCATACTATTCCTGTTTAACTTTGGGCTGACCGCAAGTGAGAATGTCAGCATGGGCACGCCCGGGTCAGTACATGAAAATGCACCACATGCGGTTGCCCTAGCTTTCTCCGTATTCACGATATTCTATATGTTTGTCGCGACGGCTTTTGCCGCCAATGCAATTGTTCGCGATGATAGTACGGGCTACGGCCCGATTATCCGCGCAACTGCGATTACCAAAAAAGACCTGCTATTCGGGCGCTTTACCGGCAATCTTGTGATTGCTTTACTGGGTTTCCTGGCGGTCCCGCTTGGCATGGGATTTGGTGTTATGATGCCGTGGGTCGATCCCGAAACGGTCGGCCCGGGTGGCATTGGCATATATGCTTGGAATTACCTGGTATTTGCGGCGCCCAATATTTTCATGATTTGCGCGTTGCTGTTTGCCCTTGCGACCGTCACGCGGTCGATGCTGGCAAGCTATATTGGCGTGGTGGTTTTCTTCATGGCCTACAATATTGGTACCGCTATCCTTGGAAGCGACCCGCAATATTATGATCTTCTGGAAAAATTCGAACCCTTTGGCACCGGCGCAATATTTGGCGCGTCGCGCTATTGGACATCCGCCGACATGAATAGCATGCTGTTGCCGTTTGAAGGCAATCTGCTGTTCAACCGGATATTTGCGGTTGGCATCGGCATCGCGGCGCTGGCCGCAACATGGTGGCGTTTTTCAATGACCGAACGCGCTCCATCAAAACGCAAGCTCAGAAAACTGGAAAAAGCGGACAAGAAAGCGGCGAAAGCTGCGGCGGTTGTACCCGCATCTGGCGGCGATTCAATTCTGCCGGTTTACGGAGCATCAGCGGCGCGGACGCAGTTTATGCAGCGGCTACGGATGGAAATCAGGCAGGTGGTGAAGAGCCCCGGGCTTATCGTTCTAATGTTCCTGATGTTATGCATCACCGGCATCGGCCTCTATTTCTCGCAAACGCTTTATGGCGCCCCGTCCTACCCGTTGACCGCCAACATCGTGGCCACATTGATTGGTGGTGCAAGAATAATTTTAATAATCATCGCAGTCTTTTACGGCGGTGAACTAGTCTGGCGCGAACGCGACAGAAAAGTGAATGAGATCATAGATTCCACGCCCGTTTCCGGCTGGGTCATCTTCCTGCCAAAGATTATCGCTATTTTCGTGGTGCTGTTGCTGGTAAATTTTGCGGCCATGGCTGCCGGATTGGGCTATCACCTCATCAAGGGCGGCGACGGTATCAATGTCACGCAATATATCGTCTGGTTCGTCATACCCATTTCAATCGATATGTTCTTGTTTGCCACGCTGGCGGTCTTTTTTCAGATACTCAGCCCGAACAAATATATCGGTTGGGGCTTGTTCCTTGTCTGGTTTGTTTCGATGATATTCCTGAGCAATCTTGGCTATACCAATATGATGTATTTCTTCCCCCGCGGGCCGGGTGAACCGCTGTCTGATATGAACAGTATGAGCGGTTTCTGGGTCGGCGCAGCATGGGCACGTTTCTATTGGCTATGCTTTGCTGCGATATTGATGGTGATTGCGCATTTGATCTGGCCGCGCGGAACGGTTGTTTCGTTAAAACCGCGCCTTGCTGGCATTAAACAACGCTTTGGCCTCTGGCCCGCGCTGGTTGGCGGCACTGCACTCGCCGGAATGATCGGCAGCGGCATATTCATCGATCATAATATCAAGACGCTCAATCGCTATCAAACCTCTGACGAAGTTGAAAAGCAATTCGCGGATTATGAGCGGAAATATCTGAAATATGAAAATATGCCGCATCCCACGATCACCGCGATCGATTTTGATGTTGATCTCTATCCGCAAGAACGCCGGATGGAAGTTGTCGGCCATTATGACCTGATCAATGAAACCGGAGCAGCGATTAGCGAGGTGCATATTCCGCGTTCCGACCTGGATATAAAATTCCCGTTGCTAGAGTTGGAAGGTGCGAAGCTGAAAAGCCATGATGAGGAATTTGGATATCGGATATACCGCTTCGATACCCCGCTTGCGCCCGGTGCGACGACCAAGCTGAATTTCAAATCCAAACTGCATTATCAGGGTTTCGCCAATGGTGCGCCCGCAACAAACCTTCTCGAAAACGGAAGCTTCGTGAATAATTTCGTCTTCGCGCCGGTCATCGGCATGAGCCGCGCAAATCTGTTAAGCGACCGCACACAGCGTCGGCGGCAGGGGCTGTCCGATGAACTGCGCATGCCAAAACTTGAAGATACATCAGCGCAGAAGGACAATTATCTCTTCTCCGATTGGGTGACATCCCGCATTCGCCTGACCACAGATGCGGACCAAACACCCATCGCGCCTGGCAAACGCATCTCGGACGAAACAAAGGATGGCCGGCGCACGGCCTTGTTTGTCAGCGACACGCCGATTCACAATTTCTTCTCTATCCAATCGGCGCGATATAAGGAGGAGAGCAAAGACTATAAAGGTGTGAAACTTTCGGTTTTCTATGACGAAAAACATGATTGGAACGTGCCGGTCATGATGAAAGCGCTGGAAACCTCGCTCGATTATTATCGGGCGAATTTCGGACCTTATCAGTTTGATCATGCGCGCATTATCGAATTTCCGGGCTACCAGACTTTCGCGCAAGCCTTTGCTGGAACTATGCCCTATTCGGAAAGCATTGGTTATGCCGCCGACGTGCGCGATCCGGATACAATCGACTATGTCTCCTATGTCGTGGCGCATGAACTTGGCCATCAATATTGGGCCCATCAGGTTGTCGGCGCGTATATGCAGGGTTCGACGGTGACGTCGGAAACCATGGCGCAATATTCGGCATTGATGGTGATGAAGAAGCTCTATGGCCCAGACAAAATCCGCCGCTTCCTGAAATTTGAACTTGATCGCTACCTTTCATCGCGCAAGGGCGAAGTGGTTGAGGAAGTACCCCTCTACCGCGTCGAAAATCAGGGATATATTCACTATCGCAAGGGTGCGGTGGCGATGTATTTGCTGCAAGAGCGTTTGGGCGAAGAAGCGGTGAACCGCGCGCTGGCGCGTTTCATTGAGAAGTATAAATTCAAACGCGCTCCCTATCATCGCTCCGTCGATCTGATCGACGAGTTCCGAAAAGAAGCAAAGACGCCCGAAGATCAGGCTTTGATTACCGATCTGTTTGAAAAGATTGCCATCTTCGATCTGAAGACACGAGAAGCAAAAACCGTGAAAAGCAAGGACGGGCTCTGGACAACCACGCTAACCGTAGAAGCAGATAAATTCTACGCGGATGGGAAGGGCGTGGAAACCAAGGCGAAACTGTCCGAGACCATTGAAGTCGGCCTATTTACGGAACGCCCGGGTCTGGGCGCGTTCAAGAAAGAAGATGTGCTCTTCATGGAGCGCCGTCCGGTGAAAGGCGGAAAGCAACAGGTTGTGGTCAAGACGAAGGCCAAGCCTGCCTATGCCGGTATTGATCCGTATAATTATTATATCGACCGGAACTCGGACGATAACGTCAAAGATGTGACCGAGGGTTAGGCAGCCATCGCCTAACCCGGTCCGGCCAAGTTACCTTACCCGCGGCCCGCCAAATGGCATGGGCGGAGGAGGGCGGCGGACGCCGCGTGGCAGCTGCGCCTGATAAGCGCGGCCGCAATGTTCGACGCAATATGGGAAGCCGGGATTGACCTTTTCTCCGCAGAAATGGAAATCGGCTTCACCCGGATGATTGATCGGCCAGCGGCAGATACGGTCATTCAGATCGAGCAGTGATGTCTTGTCCGCCATTTCAGGGCTCGGTTTAGCGGGAACCAGACGGCGCGGAGGGGCAGGCGGAATAGGTGCCTGTTGATCGCCAGGGCCTTGGCGAAGGAATCCGCCGGGGCCGATGGATACGATTTTTGGCAAGTCGGAATCGGATTGGCCAACGACCTTTTGCGGCTGATTCGCCGGGGGTGCAGCTTTACGAGCCGCTGCCCTGGGTTTGGGCGGTGCCTTTGCTGCTGGTTTAGCCGCTTTTTTGGCAGTTTTTGATCCGGCTTTAACGGGTGATGGGCGCGATTTCAGACCAAGGCGGTGGGCTTTACCGATCACCGCATTGCGGCTCACGCCGCCAAGTTCCTCGGCGATTTGGCTGGCGGTCAGGCCCTTTTCCCAAAGCTGTTTCAAATGGTCAATGCGCTCGTCGGTCCAGGCCATATTTGCTCCAATTAAATTCTGTGTAGGCTGATAGTCAGAACATTCGTCATATCAGCGATATTGCCGCTTGCGGCATAAGCGCCAAGCCGATAGTCGATATCGCGATGACTATCCACCAAAAAACTCAGCCCGCCCTATCTGGGGATTCCAATCCCGAATTGCAACAGACCTATGGCCAGCGCGCGATTGGTGCTGTGAATTGGGTCGGGCTAAAGACACTCTATCTGAAAGAAGTGCGCCGTTTCATGAAGGTGCAGTTACAGACGGTGTGGGGCCCGGCGATTACAACGCTGTTATATCTCGCCATTTTCACAATTGCGCTGGGGCGCGGCGATTACATGGTACTCGGCGTTCCATTTGCGGATTTTATCGCACCGGGCCTGATCGTGATGGCGATGATCCAAAATGCCTTTGCCAATTCCAGCTTTTCACTGCTGGTAGGTAAGCTTCAAGGGACCATCGTTGATTATCTGATGCCGCCTTTATCCAATCTGGAGCTTTTGGCGGCAATGGTCGGCGCTGCCGTGTCGCGCGCCATAATTGTTGGGTTTGCCGTCTGGCTTGTCATGTCATTATGGCCCGGCGTTCACGTCATGCCGAAAGAGCCGCTGGCGCTTGTTTATTTCGGGGTTGTTGGTTCTGCTATCGTTGCGCTTATCGGCGTTTTAACGTCCATTTGGGCAGAAAAATTCGATCATGCCGCTACTATCACTAACTTCGTAATCGCGCCTTTGGCGCTGCTGTCCGGCACCTTCTATTCGATTGAACGGCTCGCGCCAGCCTTCCAAACCTTCAGCCAAGCCAACCCGTTTTTCTATATTATTTCCGGATTTCGCTTTGGTTTTCTTGGTAAGTCAGATTCGGATGTGATGACAGGCGCGATTGTGCTGGCCGTGTTGCTGGTTGTGTTGGCTCTGGTTACCTACCGCGTGCTTGCCTCGGGCTGGAAATTGAAAAGCTAGTCTTTTCTCGTGCCGCAGCCCCTGTTGTATGGCCAAGCGCCGTGCTAGGCATTGGTTATGCCAGAAACAATTCTCTATGACTATTTCCGCTCCTCCGCCAGCTACCGCGTGCGGATCGCGCTTAATCTGAAACAAGTTGCGTACACCGCCGTTCCGACAAGCTTGCTGGATGGGGCCAACAAAGCTGACGAATATGTCGCGCGTAACCCGCAGGGCTTTGTTCCGATGCTGTCGATTGATGGGCATGACCTGACGCAGAGCCTCGCCATTATCGACTATCTCGATGCCAAATATCCGGAGCCGCCAATGGTGTCTTCTGATCCGGCGCAGCGCGCGGAGACCTTGTCGCAGGCGTTGGTTATTGCGGCGGATATTCATCCAGTGAATAATCTACGCGTCCTGAAATATCTGAAAGGTGAATTGGGACAGGGGCAAGAGGTGATCGACGACTGGTATCGGCATTGGATTGTTGAAGGCTTTGTAGCGCTTGAGGCGATGGCGCCAAATCAGGGGCTATTTGGTGGCGATATGCCAAATCTTGCCGATATCTGCCTCGTCCCGCAAATGTATAATGCCCGGCGTTTCGATACCCCGCTGGATGCTTTTCCAAATTTGGTGCGGATCGATGCGGCGCTGAATGAAATAGACGCTTTCCAAAAAGCCCATCCTGATGCAGTAAAGCCGGAAAGCTAAGGAGAGCGATCATGACAGTAGAAGGCGGATGTTATTGCGGCGCGGTGCGCTACAAGGCGGCAGGCGACCCGATGATGAAGGCTGAATGCTTCTGCCGTGAATGCCAGTATATTACCGGCGGCGGCAACTTGCTTGTCATGGCTATGCCTGCTGACGGTTTTGAGCTGACCAAGGGCGCGGTGAAAGGCTTTACCCGCGATGATATCGAAGGCGCGGTGACACGCGAATTTTGTGAAAATTGCGGAACGCATCTGTTTACGCGCGCGCCGGGATTTGAAGCTGGCGTCATTGTAAAGGTCGGCTCGCTCGATGACCCGAGCGTATTCGGCAAAGCGGATAGCGCCAATTTTGTCGGCGATGCGCAGGATTACCACAGGCTGCCGGATGATATCCCCTGCCACCAAAAATGGATGCATGATTAAATCAAAATGACACAGTTAAATTTGAAATATGCGGCATTGCCGCTGATGGCGCTTGCGAGTGTGGGGGCCGCATGGGGGCAGGCCGACGTTAGAGAGGCTTCTTCCTGTGGCCCACAGCCAGACGCGGACGGCAATGAAATCGCGCTTGCTATACAATGCAGTATATTGGTTACAGGAAATCTGCGCGCAGCGCAGGATGAAGAAACCGGAGCGATTGTTCAGGTTTATAATGAAAGCAATAGCCGCATAGAAAAAGCGCTTCGCTCTGTCCCGGGCCTCCAACAATTCCGTCGCAGCGATGCACGATCAGCCAATCCTACCAGTCAGGGCGTCACTCTGCGCGGGCTTGGCGGTAATGCTTCTTCGCGCGCGCTCCTCATTCTCGACGGTGTGCCACAAGCAGACCCGTTTGGTGGCTGGGTCAGTTGGCCGGGATATGAAGCATTAAACCTTGCGAGCATTCGGGTACGTCGCGGCGGCGGGCAGCCATCGGTTGGCCCCGGCGCCTTGGCAGGGGTGATAGAGCTGGATAGCCTGCAAAAGCCGGGGATCTATAACGGGCGTGTTGCCTATGGCAGCCACAACAGTGTTGACGCCAAAGCCAACGGTATTTTTGCTGTTGGTGATGGCCATATCTCCGCTTCGGCGAGCTATGCGCGCGGTGACGGTTTTACGCCTGTTGTAGAGCGTCAGCGAGGCGCGGTAGATCGCGGCGCAGAATATCAACAAGCTGGATTTGCCTTGCGCGCCGTAGCTCCGCTGTCCGACGATACCGAAATTCAGGCAAATATTCGCGGCTTTATTGATGAACGCGACCGCGGCTTCGGTACCAGCGACCGAGGCCCGGATCAGTTCCAGCTCGGTGGGGGGCTTGATCGACTTTGCCCGCCACGGGCAATTGTCGATTGTCACGCCCTTTACATTGATGGGTGCAATGGCACCAATTACTGTTGCGGGGGCTATCACACTTAGTCACGCCGAGGCCTTGGCAGCAATTACA
>CAKZNA010000097.1 GCA_937129355.1 uncultured Sphingomonadales bacterium
CAATGGATCATTCTTATCAAATGATCCAGCTTCAATTGGCGATAAACTGGCTATCGCTTTTCTGACAGATGTGTTCGGAATAGAGTCAGGTGGGCTGTCCAGTTGAATCTCTCCGTGTTTGGAAGCTAAAAGTACTAGTCTTCGACGTTGCTGTGGTAGACCATATTCTTGTAATGCTACAACAGAATGCCAAACCTTGTAACCAGCCGCCTCAAGCTTTTCCTTGAACTGGATGAATAGTCCGCCACCGCCAAATTCCTCTAGCCGAGGGACGTTCTCCATCGAAACTATATCGGGTTTAACTTCAGCGATAAGCTCACTAAACTTCGCGACTAAATTCCATTTGGGATCGCTATTTTTTTGATTATAGGTCGAAAATGGCTGGCAAGGCGCGCAACCGACAAGAACTTTTACACCCTCCTTCGGGAACAAATCTAAAATTTCTGCCGCAGTTATTTGCGATATGTCTCGTAGATGAAAATCCGCTTCGTTATTTTCCTCGTAAGGAAACTTGCATCTATGATCCACATCAATGCCCGCCAAAACATTGAGTTCGGCTGATTTTAAGCCGTAACTCAGGCCGCCTACACCGCAAAACAGATCGACCACATTGATTGTCATTCAGATTGCCTCCAAGTTGAAACTCTTTGAGTCGTCGATAGCAACAAGTCAACCGGGTAGAGACCGCAGTTTTGCAAACGCATCGCGCAATATCGGGTTCGAGCGACTGTTTGGATCATCCTTAAACCGACCTTCCAAATCTTTGAGGCCAATCTTTCCATGCATTGATAAGACGATGTGGAGAACCAACTCGGTATTGTTTGTCGCCGCAAGCGCAAATGTTGGTAGGTTTTCGGTAATCGGCAAAGCAAAGTGTGCCGGCTGCTTTCTTTTTCCCAGGTTTAGGCAAGGTTGAGCATGGTAAAAGTCATGCTGTCGTGTTTCGGGATCATCGTCATCATATATGTGAGGAGATTCAAACCGATATCCGGTCATCGATTTTTTGTCGTTAAGATCTTTCCAAATACCCAAAAAAAACCCGCAATCACTGTTTGGTTTTTCGAAGTCCCATCGAGCCCAAAGACCTAAAAACATATCTTGGTCGGCTTCAGGTGGAGCCAGCACGATTAACTCATCTGATTCGAATTCCCCTTGTTTGTTGTGATTTATTAAACCAACGCTATGTTTCGATACTGATTTGAAAGTTCTACTGAGATGGTTGTTGAAAATGTCGATCCCGACGCCACTTCTCTTTCGAAACCACGTGTCTCCCTGATCACGTAGCACAGCTAGAATCCAAGCTATGGCTGATTTTTCGTCTGCCATCATTAGTCGCCAAAGGCAAAACGACGGAGAGGTCCATAGTTTTTACCGTCAACATTCTTCACAAAACGCCGATCATTGAAATTATGGAATCCTGCACGAAATTCAGTCGCGTCAGCAATTTCAATAAAGTGAGATATATCTTCGGCGAACACGATGCTTGGAAAATTCGAATAATCGAATTCATCCCGCAACTTCTCAAATTCCGCGAGGCCCTCTATTCTCGCAACTGAATAAACTTCTCTTCCTACGAGCATTTCTGCGTTTGTTAATTTGGCATCTTTGATCATCTCTCTCTTAAGATGAGCTTCCCATTGCCTGCTATGATCGCACCAAAAATCCGGTGAGTTAATTTCATCGGACGTAGCCTCAACCAAGAAAGGATATTTCGCGGCGAGATGAGGAACATCAATCACCGTATCCAAAGGTCTTAAAATTAAACGATCGAACCATTTTGCAAGCCTCGAAACAACTAGCTTATTGGCAATTTTCGGTGTTTTTGAGGAAATCGCATGAGCTTCGTCTTTATCTAAAATGTTTGACAAAAACTCTTTTGCTGAAACCGATGAAAGGTCATCAATATTTTGCGCTTCGTTCGACAAAAAAGCAAAAGCCGTGTCACCAATCTTACTGATATCTGGAGGCGCTAATTCTATAAAATCTAGTAAACTCCAATCAAGGTTGTCACCTAGTTCACCTAAAAGCTTTTCTCGTCCGGCTACAACATCGGGAATGTTGGTCCAATAGGATGGGTTGAATTCCGCTTCTGCGTCGGATTTCCAAAGTGAAGTGTAGCCAATCAATTCTGAATTTAGATTTTTGTCCGCGTAACTCTGCAAATGCCCGACTAGGCTGAGGTCAAAGTCGATTACAGGCTGATATTGATTCAGTACTACAATGTACCCGCATTCCGCATAACTTTGGACAAGCCGAGCAACTCCTTCTCCGGATGTTCTGGCTCCGCCATCGTCGATATGCACCAAGTCAAAATCAATGACCAAAACATCAGATCCGTCAAGATCGCCGAATTCCGAGGGTGAATCCGTAGCTTCGCCGAGAATCGTTTTCTTACGACTTACAAGGTTTTCGACAGCCCCCAAAACATCTTCAACTCGGGCAATATCATGATCATCGCCGAGTGCTGCTTTGATTTCAGAAACCCAGTTATCAGCGGATTCCTTTTCGTCGTCACATATTCTTATTTTCATCCTGCATCTCCGGCGCGCCAACTCATTTCGAATGTCGTTGACCAGCCGTCATCTGGCTCAACGAACCGCACCTCGCATCCGCGCTGAGTTGCAATCATGTCTACAATTGTCAATCCAAGGCCAGTTCCGCCGAGACCCAATTCTCTTCGTTCGTCGGAAATAGCAGAATGCCTCACAAATGGTTGGAACAGCTCATCACCGTCCCCATCAATCCCGATACCATTGTCGCTAACGGTGACAATCGCATACTGCCCATTTCGAAGTGCCGATATTTCAACTTTTGGTTCTGCTTCGTCTAATGTGGCATTGGCCGCGTTCAACATCACATTTTGACTCACTGAAGTCCACTCGGTCATCGTCGCAGCTGGAAAAAAAAGCTTGTCACGGATGTCAAACTGAACGTTCATTCTACCTAGAAAGGGTTTAACATTTTTGACTGCAGCTTTAACCACAGGCCCGACAATTAGGGGCTCCACAACCTCTCGATCCTCTTGATCTAACATCGGCTGTAAAATACCGCGCGTCTTCTCCATCCTGTTAACACCAGCTGACAGTCTTGCGATGATATCTGAGAGTTCGGTGATATTTTCCTTTTTTGCTATTCGTTTTATCGACTTTATGGCGCTCTTAGCAGAACTGATTTCTTTTCGTACTTCATGCTCCATTGCCAACGCCATCATACCAGCCGATGCCAAAGGGCCTAGCAAGCTGCGCGCTTGCTTTTCTGATTGACCTTCACTTTCCAAACTTAAATCTAAGTCCAAGATTTCTGACAAGATCTCTTCAATAAGTTCGCTGTCTGGGTATTGTTGGCGAGCTTCACGAAGTAAAGTTGCAATCCGCTGAACCTTTGAAAGTGATCCTTCCATGGGCCGTTCGATTTTGATGTTGTTCAACACTTGTTGCCGCCGTCGTGTGGCGTAATAGTCTATAGATTGACGAACCGCTCTCTGGAGCGCTGCAAAAGCTGTGTTTCCAACTAGCCTATCTCTCGAAACTTGAATTTTTAGAAATTCACCTGCTTCGCGCGCTCTTTTTTTGGCTGCTTTTTGCTCAGCGCCTGTATTGACGTTCACAACGCCGTAAATTCTTCCTTGAGTAGGGAGGTCATTCAATGCGCGATCGACCTTAAGGTGGTCAGGTAGGACTTTCGAGACAGTGCGGCGATGAGAATGATCAAATTCAAGCCGGAGCCAATCGCTTTCTGCCCCATAGTAGGGGAGCCGAAAACCGGCATCATACATCATGACACCGCCGTATTTTTCGAAGTATTCCCTCATATCTTTGACAGCGATCCCACCCCCTTGTCTGCCAGACAAGTTGTAAACTCGAATTTGCCAGTTTGCCGAATGAAGAACGGACGGACAGTTGAATTCCTCAGAGTATGTTTCGCCATTACGAAATGATACTTTGACCTGGTTAACGGACTTCGAGCCGCTCTGAACAATTTCCCCTTCAATTATCGCTTGGTGGTTTTCGATGGCCTGGCGCATTTGATCATCGAATGTGGAATCAATGCCGGGAAGGTCAGTTTCCAACGAGATCTGAAAGTCGTCAATTTTTTCCTTAGATCTTGATTTTCCGAAGCTGGAAAGCGGCGAATTCAACATCCAAATTTGCCGCCCTAGTTCCTTAATCTCATCTTCATCCCAATCTTGTTTCAAGCCCTCCATAGAAATATAAGTGCCGTGTACTGAGTTGGCAGGGTATTTTGCAATCCCACTATCCTCTTTCCGCCATTTAGCCTTAGCTTTCGTTAAGCTTTCTGCTTCTATAGCTTCATCCCAATTCACAAAAGCATGAAGCCGTTCTGACTTCTTTTTATTGGTGGTGGTTACGAGCTGAAGCTTATGGGCAAGGAATTGCGCCGACAGCCGCCCCACACCTTTTGATCCGGTTACAGGACGACGAAACTCCTTTGATTCACCCGTTCGTTCCTTGTTCCGCGTTCCAATCGTCATCCAATATCTTTTAAATTGCTTTTCCGACATGCCATGACCGTTGTCTGCAACAGTAATTCGATCGGCTTCTATGGTGATGATACACTTCGTTGCATCAGCATCGTATGCGTTCTTTACTAACTCGGCGAGAGCGATGTATGGCTTTCCTACCAATCGTTCGCCAAGCTCCCTTAGTAAAGCAGCGTCGGCGTTAAACGTCTCAACCTCTGTTTTTCTGATCCTAAGTTCGTCGTCAAAAGGAGAGAGGTCGACCATGCTCGGATCGGTGGTTTGCTTGCGTGATGTCAAAACAGAGTACCCTAATGCGTGAAGTGGTGTTTCAACTAGTTCATTTATGGCCATAAGGCCAGTGTACCCCAAATCTAATAAACTAGTTTGCCAAGTATAATCGATTGACTCAAAAAAACGAATAACCTTCAGCCAGCTACCGTCTTTTGTGGACATGCGTGAAATGCTAATCTAAACATCTGAATATTGATCGGGTCTCGTAAGCCTTATCAATGCATATTGAGTGCTGAACACGGGTCCGCTTTTGTCGGGCGGCCCTCGAAATACAAAACCCTCGCGGGGAATACGTGGGGCAAGCTAACCCGTGTTCGCTTGTTACGAACCACCCGGCTCCGGCCGGACTAACACGGGGAACTTGTATGTTTTTTTCATCAATCGCTGTTCTTGCTGTTTTGACGCAAGCTCCGCCAACTAAAATTGGAGATTTTGTATATTATGAGCGGCGAGATCCTATCAATGACAATCTTCTTGTAGGTCTAAGAGCAGAAAAAGACGAAGCTACACTGTTCATCGCTTGCAGCCATGCAAGAGCAAAGACGATTTATGTCGTGCTAAAAACTGACCGCTATCTGGCGCCTTCTTCGTCGATACTTACTGAGGACCTGAGACCGTTCTACTATCGGATTGACGGCGGAAAGAGCTACAATGCCTTTTCAGAATATCCGAACATTGACCGAGCCCTTGTTGAGGGAGCTGCTGCCCGAGCATTTACGGAACGGCTAGCAAACGGGAAAAGTGCTTTTGTTCGCGTGCGAGGCGTCAGCGGTAACATCGACGTACATTACGATATCGCGGGAATCAAACCTCTTGTAGAACGCGTTGCTCAAAAATGTGAAGACAAGCGGCTTTTAAAAAGACTGGCTCAGTCGGATTGATCGCGCGCACCAACCAAGTTTTCCAAGCCGTCCCGGGCAATATATTGATACCGTTAGGCCAGTCTTGGGCATTTCCTAAATCCGTTTCGTATAATTTCACTTTGTCGGAGCCTCGCACTTTCAGCGCTGCCCCACCGCTATGGAGCATAACTTCATGAGAAGGACCCATTTGTCTGCTGAGGTTTGCCTTCAATCAATTGCATTTGCAGGTGGATATAACGGAACCATTAAGGAAAACGCTGCATCAACTACAAAAAACCACAGAAACCGTGGTGACCCCTACGGGCTTCGAACCCGTATTTCAGCCGTGAAAGGGCCGCGTCCTAACCCTTAGACGAAGGGGCCATACATGATGGAAGCCGCGCGTTTACGGATTCGTTTGGCTTTGGTCAAGGGGCTGTGTGGCGCTATTTCGCAATCAATCGGCAAAGGCGGCATCATCGATATGAAGTTCGGCCTTTAACGTGCTACCCCAATCATCGATTTTTGCCCTTCCCGCCAGCCAAAACTTGCGGCCCTTGGCGCCGTGGAGCAGCGTTTGACCAAGGTCGCTCTCGCCCTGCCGGAATGCCATTGCCTTGAACGATGCACCATCATCGCCCGATACAATCACGCGCACATGATCCTTGCCCACTATATCGCATTTAACCACGCGTACGGGGCCAGCCACAACCCGAGGGCCGGGCCAGCCCATACCGTAAGGGCCGGCTGCCTCCATCGCGTCAACGAATTGCGGTTGCAACCCGCGCGGGGTAATCAGCGCATCGACCAAAAGTGCGCGGCCTTCATCGGCTTTGGCAACATCGCCCGCCAATCGTTCGTCAAGAAAATCACAAAGCGCATCGATTTTGCATTCCTCAACCGTCAAACCCGCCGCCATTGCATGCCCGCCGCCCGCAACGAGCAACCCGGCCTCACGTGCCGCAATGATCGCCGCGCCAAGATCAACGCCGCCGACCGAGCGGCCAGACCCTTTGCCTTCGCCATTTGCATCGACGGCAATTATGATGGCTGGCTTTCCAAGCTTCTCCTTAATACGGCTTGCTACGATACCGATGACACCTGGGTGCCAGCCCTTCCCGCAAATCACAGCGACAGAGCGGTTATGCTGGCCCTGCAGCATGGCTTCGGCTTCTTCCTGCACCTGCGCCTCTATCGCGCGGCGCTCTTCGTTCAGCTGGTTTAGCTGTGCGGCAATATCTCGCGCCTCGTCTTTATCTTCAGTGGTGAGAAGTCTCACGCCAAGATCGGACTGCCCCACGCGCCCACCTGCATTGATGCGCGGGCCAAGCGCGAAGCCAAGGTCGGAACAGACCGGCGCACGTTTTAAACGGCTAGCATCGATCAATGCACCAAGCCCGACATTGCGCCGCTGCGCCATGATCTTCAGCCCCTGTGTCACAAAAGCACGGTTCAGCCCTCGCAGCTTGGCAACATCAGCCACCGTGCCCAGCGCCACGATATCAAGCAGCTCCAAAAGCCGTGGCTCTTCGCGGCTCTCAAAATAGCCGCGGCCGCGCAAATTCCGGATAAGCGCTGCACCAAGCAGAAAAGCCACGCCAACGGCCGCGAGATGCCCGTGTGCCGCCGCGTCATCTACCTCGTCCAATCGGTTGGGATTCACCAGCGCCAATGCCTCGGGAAGTTCCGGTGAGCATTTATGGTGATCAACTACGATCACCTCCAAACCGGCTTCGCTCGCCTGCTTCAGCGCATCAAACGCCATCGCGCCGCAATCGACCGTTATGACCAGATCATTGCCTGCTTCGCCAAGTTTGACGAGCGCTTCGCCGGATGGACCATATCCTTCCATCAGCCGGTCTGGAATATAATAACCCGCATCATGGCCAAGCATACGGAAAAGCCGGATGAGCAAGGCTGCGCTAGTCGCACCGTCAACATCGTAATCGCCATATACGGTTATGCGCTGGCGCTTTTCGATCGCATCTGCAATCCGCGTGGCTGCTTTATCCATATCCTGAAAGATGGACGGATCCGGCATAAAGCCGCGAATGGTGGGGTCGCGGTGTTGGTCGAGCTCCTCACGCGCAACGCCGCGCGCCATCAGCAACTGCTCGACAATATCGTCGGGCCGCAAGTCGCCATCTCGCGCATCTGATGATGTGCTGCGCCATTGCCAATTCTGGCCGGTAATGGATTGGGTGATATTGGCGACAGAGTTCATTTTCATGGCCATATGCGGCATGGCTAGAACTGGCAAGCAAAGCAGGTTAGAGCAGGCAGATGCAAAAGAGATTATTGATCATTTATTATAGCTACACAGGCGGCACGGAACAGATGGCTCAAGCAGCCTTTGATGCTGCCGAAGGCGAAAGCGATATAGAGACACTGCTGGTGCGCGCCGAGGATTGCGAGGCAGAAGACTTGCTATCCGCCGATGGCTATATTTTTGCGACGCCGGAAAATCTGGCCGCGATTGCCGGCGTGATGAAGGCATTTTTTGATCGCTGCTATTATCCAGTGCTCGGCAAAATCGAAGGACGCCCCTATTCGGCAATGGTTTGCGCAGGATCAGACGGCGAAAACGCCCTCAAACAGGTGGAGCGTATCGCAAAGGGCTGGCGCCTTAAAAAATGTGTCGAGCCATTTATCATCTGCACCCATGCGCAATCGGAAGCGGCGATCCTTTCGCCCAAACAACTTGGCCGCGCGGGCCGGTCCAAATGCGCCGACTTAGGCGCGACCGTTGCCGCCGGCATGGCGGTAGGCGTTTTTTAAAAGCTGAAAATTAAGTCGGTAAACTCGGTCGCCTATTTCGGGCGATGTTCGCTTTTGACCCAGCGCACTGTGCCTGATGATGCCCGCATAACAACGCTTTCTGTGGTCACCGTCCCGCCGCGCAATTTCTTGACGCCTGAAAGCAACGAACCGTGTGTCACACCAGTGGCTGCAAATATACAATCGCCTTTGGCCAGTTCTTTCAGGTCGTAAATTTTGTCGAGATCTTCGATACCCCATTTGTGGGCGCGGCCCCGTTCATCATCATTGCGGAATAGCAAGCGGCCTTTGAACTGACCGCCGACGCAGCGCAAAGCCGCCGCCGCAAGAACGCCTTCTGGCGCGCCGCCTGATCCCATATACATATCGACTGTGGTATCCGGATCGGTCGTTGCGATAACGCCAGCGACATCGCCATCGGGAATCAGCATGATGCCGCAGCCAATGTCGCGCAATTCACTGATGATCTTTTCATGGCGCGGGCGGTCCAGCACGCAAACGATCAAATCGCCGGGCTTCACGCCCTTTTCTTTTGCAACAGCCGCGACATTTTCCTCAACCGATTTATCCAGATCGATAATATCGGGTGAATAGCCGGGCCCCACTGCGATTTTGTCCATATATACATCCGGCGCATTGAGCAGATTGCCTTCTTCCGCAACCGCCAGAACGGCGAGCGCATTGGCCCCTGCCTTTGCCGTGATTGTCGTCCCTTCCAAAGGATCAAGCGCGATATCAATCTTTGGCCCTGTGCCCTGCGCGGCGCCAACTTTCTCGCCAATATAGAGCATTGGCGCTTCATCACGTTCGCCTTCACCGATAACCACGGTGCCGTCCATTTTGAGCTCGTTCAAAGCCGCCCGCATGGCCTCCACCGCCGCTGCATCCGCCGCTTTTTCATCGCCGCGTCCGATCAGGTTGGATGCTGACATCGCGGCGGCTTCGGTAACGCGCACCATTTCTAGCACAAGCAAACGATCAAGAACTTCACTTGGTTGGGTCAAAGCAATTTCCTATTCTATATATGCGGTTCACATTGCCTTAAGGGTGGCTAGCTATCTAAGATAGCTGTCTTAAGGCGTATTATTTGCGTCTCGATAGGGGAGGCTTTGACCATTGTCGAGATTGCTTGCTGCTATTTTTCTCGCTGCGCTTATTTCCCCGGGAAATTTATACGCGCAGCAGATGAGCGATGCACAAGTTTCAGCCATGATCGAAAAGCAACGACGGCAGGTCGCGATTGATGCCGATGGCTGCCAGAAATATCCCGACGATGAAGACGAAAATGTCATCATTGTATGCGGTGAAGACCCCGAAAACCGCAAACAAAGAATGCCCTCGACCGAATATGATCCCGATAAAATACGCGCCGGACAAGCGGTTTCCACCAAACGTGCGGGCGCATGTATTGGCGAATACCCAAAATGCCGCCACCGGCTACACGAGGTTTACGGCGCCGGCTTTGGCTATGTTAAACCAATGGCCATAGACCATGACGAAGTAATGAAAGGCCTGCCCGATGCCGATATGGTAGTGGCAGAAGGAACGTCCGAGAAAGAGCGGTTGGCGGCAGAGGCGGAAAAGGCCGAAGCAGCGCCCCAATAAAGCCGGAACTTATCCAAAGATCACAAAGGTCACGCTGTGGTGGGGGCAGAAATCTGGCGTTCGGACAAAAAATGCGGTTCTCAGATATAGAATGATAGGCAGCATGTAGGAAAGTTATTCCACCGCGCCTATGTCACTCAATCCACCAGCAGATAAAGGCGTCGCCTGCCAAGCAATATGGCGACACTTTTTCCTTCTACCCTTTTATGAAACCCACTGGCCTAACGTCGCATACACGGCCAGCCAAACCGCGCCACCTTTGCTGCACCCGTTGACGTTATGAGAATAATGAAGGGTCAAAGTAAACTGTCGCCGTAATTCTGGCGGTTGCAGCCAATGATAATGTCGGCGGCGGCGGCACGCCGCAGCTGATCTGGGTGCATGGCAATCATATGGGCGTGCCTGCTGTGTTCACAGATGCCAGCGGCGCCGAGATATCTGCGCCTACCACATAGCTTTCCCCGGCTTTCCGGGCCAGTCCCGCACCTTTGCCGATCTCTATTATAACCGCTACCGCGATTATGATCCCACTATAGGCCGCTATATCCAGGCCGACCCCATCGGCCTTACCGGCGGACCATCGCCCTACAGCTATGCCATGAACAACCCGCTCAATTACGGTGACAGTTTACTTTGCCCCTAAATTGTCACTGCTGCCCAATCTTCACTGTCCTACACGCCATCCGCCATGCTAGCCTTTCGATAAATTCAGGGGAGACCCTGAGCCCGCTCTTTGACATCGCTATCACCTCAATCCTCAAAACCAGTCCGGCCCAACATGCTGTCGGCATTTCCGCCTGCATGACGCGACAGTCCTATGCGTATCCATATGCGCCTTTGCCTTTTATTCCTGCAATGTGTCACCCAGCATATATCTGGATTATAGTATTGATAT
>CAKZNA010000098.1 GCA_937129355.1 uncultured Sphingomonadales bacterium
TCCGCTTTCCCATGCGTCCAGCAAGGTAGGCGCTTCTTCCAGCTTCAATCGCCAGTCTCATCGCGCGCGCCATGCCGATCGGGTCTTTGGCTTCCGCGATCGCCGTATTCATCAGCACACCGTCACAGCCAAGCTCCATCGCCACTGCAGCATCGCTTGCCGTGCCTACGCCTGCATCCACAAGAATAGGCACCGAAGCGCCTTCCTGTATCAGCCGTATGGTCACACGATTCTGAATACCGAGACCTGACCCAATGGGCGCACCAAGCGGCATCACGGCGACAGCACCTGCATCCTCAAGCTGCTTCGCCGCGATCGGATCATCGACGCAGTAGACCATCGGGTAAAAGCCTTCTTTGGCAAGCACCTCAGTAGCCTCTAACGTTTCGCGCATGTTGGGATATAGCGTCTTTGCCTCGCCCAGTACCTCTAGCTTGACCAAATCCCACCCGCCCGCCTCACGGGCCAACCGCAAAGTCCGGATCGCATCATCGGCGTTGAAACACCCAGCTGTGTTTGGAAGGTAGGTAAATTTCTTCGGGTCAATAAAGTCGGTTAGCATTGGTGCTTTTGGATCAGAAACATTGACCCGCCGCACGGCAACCGTAATGATTTCAGCACCAGATGCTTCCAAGGCCGCGGCATTCTGTTCAAAGTCCTTATATTTGCCGGTACCCACAATAAGGCGAGAATTGAATGTCCGGCCAGCAACACTCCAGCTATCGTCGGCACTACTTTGCCCGCCACCGACAAAATGGACGATCTCCAAAACATCGCCGTCGGCCAACGCGACATCAGCCAATGTCGAACGCGGAACGATTTCCAAATTTCGTTCGACGGCAACTTTTGCCGGGTCAAGCTCAATTTCGCCGCATAGATCGGCGATCGATGCGCCGGATGCTATCTGGCGTTGCTCACCATTCAGGGTAATGTCCATTTTGGTTGTCGTAGCCGTATCGTTCATTTCATCTCGCTTTTCATCTTGCCGCCATATAGGTAACAGCAGCAACAAACTGCAACCGCTACTATTGGACGGAGAAGCATATTGGCCGACAAGCCTGTCATTTTTGTCCTCAACGGCCCGAACCTAAATCTGCTCGGCACACGCGAGCCTGAAATTTATGGCTCAGATACCCTGGATGATATCGCCGACCGGCTGGAGGATCAGGCGCGGGGCCTTGGCTTCGCCGTCGACATGCGCCAATCCAACCATGAAGGGCATTTGATTGACTGGCTGCATGAGGCGCAAGCGACTGCGGCCAAGGCAGTGCTGATTAATGCTGGCGGCTATACGCATACCTCGATTGCGATCCATGATGCGATTAAATCTATCAATGTACCGGTATTCGAGGTGCATTTGTCCGACCCCGAAGCCCGCGAAGAGTTTCGCCACAAAAGCTATATCGGCATGGCTGCAAAGCAGTGTTTTGCTGGCCACGGTGCAAAAAGCTATGAACTCGCGCTGGACGCAGCCGCCAAACTTTGATTAAAGGCGCGCAAAACGGGGAAACCTCCCTGGTGCCAAGGAGCAGATAAATATGGCTACCAAAAATGCCACCAAAAATACTGGCGGAGCAACCATGAAAGTAGACACCAAACTTGTTCGCGAACTTGCAGAAATGCTCGGTGAAACGGGCCTTAGCGAAATTGAAGTGGAAGATGGCGACCGCAAGATCAAAGTCTCACGTGCCATGACCGCTGCTGCTGCACCGGTTGCCGTGGCGGCTCCGGTTGCTTCAGCTGCCCCTGCTCCCGCAGCGACACCAGCGACCGAAGCGCCCGCCGCTACTCCGGCCAATGCAGTTCCTTCTCCGATGGTTGGCACCGCCTACCTTGCCGCCGAACCGGGCGCAGATCCTTTCGTCAGCGAAGGGCAGAAAGTTAAAGCGGGCGATACTTTGCTGATCGTCGAAGCCATGAAGGTAATGAACCCGATTACAGCGCCTAACGCCGGCACGGTTAAATCAATCTTGGTCGAAGACGGCCAACCCGTCGAATTTGAACAGCCGCTGGTGGTTGTCGAATAAATATGGGCATCGAAAAAATCCTAATCGCCAATCGCGGCGAAATTGCGCTTCGCATCCACCGCGCCGCGCATGAAATGGGCATCAAGACAGTTGCCGTCCATTCAACCGCCGATGCCGATGCGATGCATGTGCGATTGGCGGATGAGGCGATTTGCATCGGACCGCCAGCCGCAAAAGACAGCTATCTGAATATACCGGCGATTATATCGGCCGCTGAAATCAGCCATGCCGATGCCATTCATCCTGGCTATGGCTTTCTTTCCGAGAACCAGCAATTTGCCGAAATTGTTGAAAGCCACGACATTGCATGGATTGGCCCCAAGCCCGAACATATCGGCACAATGGGCGACAAAGTAGAAGCCAAACGGACGGCGGGCGCTCTGGGCCTGCCGCTTGTCCCGGGAAGCGATGGCGCGATTGAGGATGTCGAAGAAGCCAAGAAGATTGCTTCGGACATCGGCTATCCTGTCATCATCAAGGCGGCCTCTGGCGGCGGCGGGCGCGGCATGAAGGTTGTCGAGAGCGAAGAAGAGCTCGAAACCCAGATGAAGCAAGCGGGCACAGAGGCGAAAGCAGCATTTGGCGATGCTACCGTCTATTTGGAAAAATATCTCGGCAATCCGCGCCATATCGAATTTCAAGTATTTGGCGACGGCAATGGCGCCGCCGTGCATCTGGGCGAACGCGATTGCTCGCTGCAACGCCGCCATCAGAAAGTTCTCGAAGAAGCACCCTCACCTGTTCTGTCGACCGAAGAACGCAACCGGATGGGCGATGTTTGCGCGAAAGCCATGGCCGATATGAGCTATCGCGGCGCGGGCACGATCGAATTTCTGTGGGAAGATGGCGAGTTTTACTTCATCGAAATGAACACCCGCCTTCAGGTTGAGCATCCGGTCACGGAGATGATCACAGGCATCGATCTGGTCCGCGAGCAAATCCGCGTTGCCGAAGGCAAACCGCTTTCGGTAACGCAGGACGATATCAGTTTTGACGGCCATGCGGTTGAATGCCGGATCAATGCAGAGGATGCGAAAACTTTCATGCCCTCACCCGGCACCGTTAGCTGGTATCATCCCCCGGGCGGGCTTTATGTGCGCGTCGATAGCGGCCTGTATCATGGCTATAAAGTACCGCCGCATTATGACAGCATGATCGCCAAACTGATCGTCTATGGCCATAGCCGCGAAGGGTGCTTGATGCGCCTGCGCCGCGCCTTGGATGAATTCGTGATCGAAGGAATGAAGACAACCATTCCGCTGCATCAGGCTTTGCTTGACGATCCTGATTTCCAGAATGGCGATTATACCATCAAATGGCTAGAGGAATGGCTGGATAAGGACGCGGAGTGATCCGGCGACGCGGCCTTCTTGCTGCCTCCCTGCTTTCTCCCTTCATATTGGCTGCTTGCAAGACAAGCCGCTCCAACATCAACGATAGCCATATAGCCAAAGAACTGGCTGATCTGGAAAAGATATCAGGCGGCAGGCTAGGCGTCGGCATATGGGATAGCGCGACAGGCAGGCTTTCTGGCCATCGCCTCAGTGACCGCTTCGGCATGTGGTCCACCTACAAACGGCCGCTGGCAGCAATGATTTTGCGGGAGATTGAAACGGGCAAGCTGCCCGGTGAACAATGGGTACCCTATGGTGAGGCAGATATGCTGTCTTATGCTCCGGTCACACGCAAGAATTTGGCAAAAGGCGGAATGACTGTTCTCGCTCTGGCCGAGGCGACACAAAAAACGAGTGATAATCCGGCCGCGAATCTGTTGCTGAAACTGATTGGCGGGCCGCAAGGCGTTACCCGGCGCCTACGTAGTTTGGGCGATGGCGTGACGCGGCTTGATAGGGACGAGCCGATGATGAATCTCGTGCTTCCCGGTGATGAGCGCGACACAACCACTCCGGCCGCAATGGCGCAGACAGTGGCGCGCTTTTTTACCGATGAAATGATACCCGCATTGAACGGTGAATATCTAACCGTCTTCGGGCGTGAAACGCTCAAAAACTGGACCATCGATACCAAAACCGGGTTAAAGCGCCTGCGTGCTGGCCTCCCGCCGGATTGGATTGTGGGCGACAAAACCGGAACCGGCCTTGCTCCCGCCATACATAATATGGCCAACATGCATAATGATGTCGCCATTTGCTGGCCGCCGGGGCGCAGTCAACCAATCGTGATCGCCGCCTATTATCAGGCCGACGCGCATTATGACAAAATGCGCCCGCGCGATGATGCTGTGCTTGCCAAAGTGGGACAGATTGTTGCCCGGGCCATGACCTGATCCTGTATGTCTGCTATCAGAGAGCATGATTGAACGCATCTTCACTCGCCGTCAGATAGCAACTGGATTGGTTGTCCTCCCTCTCGCCACTTGCAAGCCGCCACGGCCAGACAAGGATGTGCCCTTTGTTCGCAAACCATTAAAGCTGGCTGACAGTGAACCGGGTCAACTGGTCGAACTCTCCAAACTCGATCCCACTATTCGGCTGGATATGCGCTATGCCACCGCCAACAATTTCACGGGCCGCATATTATATGATCAGCCGCGCGCCTTTATGGCCCGCGTCGCAGCAGAGGCGCTGGTTCGCGCCCACGCCGCAGCGAAAATCGATGGCTATGGCCTGACGATATTCGATGCCTACCGCCCATGGCGTGTGACGAAGGCACTATGGGACGCAACGCCGCCGGGCCCACAACGCAACTATGTCGCCAATCCGAAACGCGGTTCACGGCATAATCGCGGTTGTGCGACTGATCTGACATTGCACAGGTTGGCCAACGGGCAGCAGGTTGAGATGCCATCAGGCTTCGATGACTTTTCGGCCAAGGCTCACCGAAAATATGCCGATGACAGTGCCCTTGCCAGAAAACATGCCAAACTGCTTGAAATCTATATGGAAGCCGCTGGATTTATAGGCCTTTCGAATGAATGGTGGCATTTTGATTTTAAGGATTGGGCCGATTTTCCAGTGCTGGACATTCCCTTTCAGGACATTGAATAGCCATAATCTGTTCAGAAAAGTCGCTCCTTTCCTGAATATTTACGCTATGTTCAGCATAATGTCAGGAGACTCGGTCTAAAAGGGATCATCGAAACGTGCTTCATTCTGGCGCGTCATATGAATGGGGACGAACCATGAGAAACAAGTTATTTCTAGTTGGCCTGCTAACGGCCACCTTCCTGATCCCGGTTGAAAGCGAAGCCGCCGAGTTGAACGCGAGCGCCGCAAACAACTTATCAGCCGCAGCACCGGCACAGAACAGTATTCTGGCCGCTTCAGCCGAGTTTCAGCGCGAAGGCCGGCGCGGCAACCGCGCGCGACGAGGAGGCCGAGGAAACGGCGAGGCTCGCCGTGGTAATCGTAACAACAATCGCGCAAGAGGCCAAAACCGCCGTCCAAGAGCCGCAACAACGCAAAACGGCAACAATCGCGGGCAGGCCCGTATTCAGCAACGCCAAAACAGGCAGGCGGCACGCAACAACAGCAGAAATCGTGGAGCCGTTGCCCGGCCCCGCGCACAACGGCGTGATGCAGTACGCAATGGCCGACAACAAGCACGTCGTACCGAAAGGAACCGGAGCAATCGTGCCGGCCGCCGCGATAATGTTTTCAACTGGAATCGTGGAGATCGTCGTCAGGCACAAAATCGTCAGACAAGACGAAACCGCAACGCCACGCAAAATCGCCAAACACGGCAAAACCGTCAATGGCAGCGGAACAATAACCGGCGTGTTGAACGTAACCGCCAGGCACGACAAGACCGCCGTTGGGATCGTAATCGTGATCGCCGCGTTCAGCGGAACCGTCAGGCCCGCCAAGATCGCCGCTGGGAACGAAACCGTGATCGCCGTGTAGCGCGCAGGCATGCACGCCGCCATGATCGTGGCTATTATAACGGCCGCCGTTACAATCAATGGAACCGTGGCTGGCGGGGTGACCGCCGCTATAACTGGCGTAATCACCGAAACCACTATCGCTCATATTATCGTCCGGGGCGCTACTATTCGCCTTACCGCAGCCACCGCTATCGCCGTTTCAATATCGGCTTCTATCTGGGCTCAGGGTTTTATGGTTCACGCTATTATATCAGCAACCCATGGCGCTATCGCCTACCAGCCGCATATGGCCCTTATCGTTGGGTGAGATATTATGACGATGTGTTGCTAGTCGATGTTCGCAACGGATATGTCGCCGACGTGATCCACAATTTCTTCTGGTAATTCCTCCAAGTCTCTCCAGAACCAAAAAAAAGCCCGGGCCAGAAATGGTCTGGGCTTTTTTGCTTGCGCGTCCCCGCAGCATCAGCCAGTAATTTGCGCAATACGGAAGGATAGCACGAGATGATCACGCGACTATTGGCGGCACTCGCCATGATAGCAACCGCTCTGATGAGCAGCGCTAACGCACGAGAATATCTAACTGGCCCGAATGCGGAAGGTATCATCATCCGTGATACCATCATTTATGCTGGCAGCATGCTAGCCGATCCAGATTCGAAACCTACTGGTCCGGTCACGATTATTGTCACTCCATCAGGAAAGATCGAAGAGATTACGGCTGGATTTGACTATGATGCCCCCGATCACGATTCCATCGTGATCGACCTGAAAACAAAAACCATCGTTTCGGGCCTGATCGACTTGCATGTTCACCTGACTGGCGATCCCGGCGGCGATTTCTGGAAACGGACAACCGAACCAGCCGAATGGGGTGTTGTCGTTGGGGCAAAGAACGCGTTGGTTACCGCGAGGGCAGGTTTCACAACCGTACGTGAAGCAGGATCCTCCCAATATAGCGCGTTTTCGTTGCGGCGCGGTACAGCCGAAGGCGTCATCCCCGGGCCGCGTATCGTGGCGGCTGGACCAGCCTTAGCCATTGTCGGCGGCCATGGCGACACGACCGGATTCAAAGAGGAAGTGAATGAGCTACTGGCCAGCGGTTATAGTTGCACCGGCGCGAACGAATGCGCGCAAAAAGTCCGCAAGGCATCACGCGCTGGTTCCGACATCATCAAGATCACGGCAACCGGCGGTGTGCTGTCACAGCAAGGTCGCGGGCTGGAGGCGCATTTTACCGATGCGGAAATGAAATCGATTGCGGATACGGCGCATTCACTCGGCCTGAAAGTCATGGCCCATGCGCATGGTGCACGAGGTATCGAGGCCGCCGCGCGGGCGGGTATTGATACGATTGATCACGGCACTTTTGCGGACGAGGCCGCGCTCAAAGTAATGAAAGCGAACGGATCGGCGCTGGTGCCAACGCTTATGGCGTTCAAGGGCGTAAGCGAGCGGCTTGGCAAAGGCATTTATACACCAGTGGTCGAGGATAAAATCCGAATGACATTGGGCCGTGTCGGTAAAGCCGTTACAATGGCGAAGAAGATGGGCGTTACGGTGGCATTCGGAACAGATGCTGGCGTTTTCAACCATGGACGCAATGCCGAGGAATTTCAGTTGATGGTTGATGCAGGCCTAACCGCGAAGGAGGCATTTGCAAGCGGAACAACGGTTGCTGCAAAGGTTCTGGGTATGGATAAGCAGATCGGACGCATAGCGGTGGGTTATTCCGCTGACATGATTGCTGTCGATCAAAACCCGCTTGATAATATCCGAACGCTCGAGAATGTCGATTGGGTAATGGTACGCGGCCGGGTTATCGACTGACACTGGAAAATCCTATGGAAGAAATTCTCCCGTCAACCAAAGAAGTTGATCCAAATAATGATCCGGCTAAACTGGCCAAGATCGGCGCGCATGTGACAAAGCGGCTGGACGCGAATGAGCATATCCACAAGATCGAAAATGACGATGTTCAGCTATATGTATATCTTGATTTTCTGAACCCCGGTGATTGCAAGCTGCTAATCGACAAAATCAATGCAGATGCCCAACCATCATCGCTCTATAAGGGAACCGAACAAGCAGGGTTTCGTACCAGCTATAGCTGTAACCTTAGTCGCTGGGAACCAGACATAAAGCGTATCGAAAAACGCATGAGCGACGTCATGGGGATAGACAATAGTTTTGCCGAGACGATGCAGGGGCAGCGATATGCCGTCGGACAGGAATTCAAACCACATCAAGATTTTTTCCATCCAGCGCAAGAATATTGGCAAAAGGAAGGCCCATCGGGAGGACAGCGCAGTTGGACTGCTATGATATTTCTAAACCTACCCGAGGAGGGCGGTGAAACGGAGTTTCCAAAAATTGGTATCGGTATTCGCCCTCAACCCGGAATGATGTTGATTTGGAATAACGTGAATGCCGACGGTACATTGAATTACTCAACGCTTCATGCGGGTACGCCTGTCGCAAAAGGCACAAAACATGTTATCACCAAATGGTACCGCCAGAATAATTGGTTGGAGATAAATACGCCCGACGGCCCCAAATAGCCGTTTATCGAAATCATTTTTGCCGAATGCGTATTGGTAGGTTAAGACACCTGACAGAAATCATGCGCCACCCGCATTCTTGTAAAGCCAACATTATTGGGGACATCAAAAAATGAAAAATCTGAAAACGGTCTTGCTGGCCAGTGCCATCTTGATTGCACCACACGCGATTTCCACAGCCGCAATTGCTGGCCATCATGAAGAGGGCGAAACCGAAAAGCCCGAGATGAATGAAGGCGAAAAGATGAAAGCCCTTTTTGCCAAAAGCGATGCAGAAAATTTGGAACGCAACCCTATCGGTGCCCTGTTCCGCGGCGATGAACGCTATGCTGACCGGCTCGGTGACTATATTTCCGATGAATATTTCGCGGCAGAAAAAGCGGCAGAAGAAAGCGAACTAGCAGCACTTCAAAAAATCGACCGCGACAAGTTAAGCGCATCAGACAAAATCGCCTATGACGTTTTCGAACGGAATAAGAAAACAGCCCTGAAAGGCTATTCAAAAGAGATTATGGACCTGACAGTGGTTCGCCCCGTCAACCATTTCAGCGGATTTCATACATTCTATCCTAATTTTGCATCCGGCAAGGGCGCTGCACCATTCAAGACGGTGAAAAATTATGAGGACAATCTAAAGCGCCACAAGCAATTTATTGTGTTGGGCGACAAGTCTATCGGGCGTTTCAGGCAGGGTATGGAAAGCGGTGTTGTTGAAACCAAGCTCACCATAAAGAATGTCGTTGAACAGCTCGACACGCAAATTGCCCTTGGTCTCGAAAACTCGCCATTCATGGCCCCAACCAAGGCATTTCCGAAAAATTTCAGTGAAGAAAACAAAGCGCGCCTGACCAAAGAATACGGTGCAGCAACAACCGATATTTTTGCAGGCTATAAACGCTTGCGCGATTTTCTTGCGGATGAATATCTCCCTGTCGCGCGCGATGGCGTTGGGCTGTCCTACATGAAGGGCGGCGAAACGCTCTATAAAAACATGATCGAGAATACGACGACGCTTCCGCTGGAAGCCGACTATATCCATAATCTGGGCGTTAGCGAAGTCGCGCGGATCAAAACAGAAATGGAAGCGATCAAGCAAGAGGTTGGTTTTAAGGGAACACTTTCGGAGTTTTTTACGCATCTGCGTACCGACCCAAAATTCCACCCCAAGTCGCGTGAGGCTTTGACGCAAGGCTATTATGACCTTGGCAAGAAAGTCGACAAGGTGATCGCTACGCAGTTTAAAGTGCTGCCGAAATCACCCCTGGAAATCCGACCCTATCCCGAAGCGATTGAGAAGTTTCAGGCCGGCGGTTCATATCAAAGCGGTACACCCGACGGCAAACGCCCGGGGGTATTCTACTTCAACGCTTATGACCTGCCATCGCGCAACACATCGGGCATGACCACACTTTACTTGCATGAAGGTGCGCCAGGACACCACTTCCAAATCAGTCTCGCACAGGAAAATGCCGACCTGCCGAACTTCATGCGCTTTGGTGGTAACACTGCTTATGTTGAAGGCTGGGCGCTTTATTCGGAGAAGCTAGGCTTCCCGATGGGCCTGTTCAAAGACCCCTATCAACGCTTCGGCCATCTGGATGACGAAATGCTGCGCGCCATGCGGCTTGTCGTTGATACCGGCCTCCACAGTAAAGGTTGGACCCGCGAAAAGGCGATCAAATATATGCTCGACAATTCTAGCATGGGTAAAACCGACGCCACCGCAGAGGTTGAGCGTTATATTGCAATTCCATCGCAAGCACTGGCATACAAGATCGGTGCGCTGACGATACAGCGGCTCAAAAAAGAGGCCCAGGACAAGTTAGGCGACAAATTTGATCCACGCGAGTTTCATGATCAGGTTTTGAATACTGGCGCACTCCCGATGACAGTGCTTGAAAAGAAAATCCGCGATTGGGTCGCCTCCCAAACCAAGTAAAATTCTCGCTCTATAGTTGCCTCCTAAATTGGAACCTGCCTATATGGAACCAAATTAGGGGGCTTACTTGCGTTACATAATCGCACTTTTCATATTTTTCTTTTCATCTGCGCAAGATGCCAAGGCAGCATGGCATGAAGCAAGCAGTGAAAATTTTGTCATCTATGCGGATCAAAATGCCAAGACAGTCCGTCTTTTTGCAGACCGGCTTGAAAAGTTTCATGCTGCAATGGCCTTCATGCTTGAAACCGCGCCGGAAACACCCAGCCCTTCCAACAGAGTAACCGTATTTGTTGTAGGCAATACATCAAAAGTCCGCAAACTGGCGGATGCCAAAAGTAAATATGTCGCCGGGGTATATCGACCGCTTGCTGGAAACATTGTCGCAATCGTTCCCAAACTAAAGTCGGGTGGCAACAAGTTTAATCTGAATGCCGAAGTTGTTCTGCGCCATGAATATGCGCATCATTTTCTCTTCAACATCAGCAATAGAGCTTATCCATTGTGGTTCCAGGAAGGGTTTGCCGAGTTTTA
>CAKZNA010000099.1 GCA_937129355.1 uncultured Sphingomonadales bacterium
CCGGCAAATAATGGACATTCACCACGATCCGCCCAACTCCCGCCTCGCGCAGTTTATCAAGCGTGAATTGAATAAGCGGTTTGCCATCAACCATCACAAGCGGCTTGGGCCGATCATTGGTCAATGGCCGCATCCGCGTACCTAGCCCTGCTGCCATTACCATCGCGCTATTGCTCATGCGCTAGTCAGCTCGGTAGGCGACTTCCGGCGGATTTCGCTTGGTATATTGTCATCGATCCAACGTCTGAGTTGTACCAGATCGGGGTGCTTCAAATCGCGTTCGAGCAGTCCCCACATGCGCGGAAGGAAGTCCAGATACCGCGGCTTTCCATCCCGCTTCCAAAGGCGCGTGAATATCCCGATAATTTTGATATTGCGCTGCGCACCCAGCAATGCATAATGATGTCCGAATTCTCCGCCGACGCCAGTTTCATGCCGGTAGTAGCCGAGCATCTCTGCTTCCAGCTCAGGCGAGACATCGCGGCGCGCATCTTGCAGAAGCGACACGAGATCATAGGCCGGATGCCCGATCAGAGCGTCCTGAAAGTCGATTATGCCCTGCTTCCCGCCATCCAGCAGCATGATATTCTCGGCATGGTAATCACGTAATGTGGTGACACAGTGATGTTTTTCGCCCGCAATCGGTTCCAGCAAATCACGCCATAGCGCCTCGAAACCCGCCTGATCGACGTCGAGCCCCATCGCGGGCATATACCATTCGGTAAGGAGGTTTACCTCTCTCAGATAAGCCGCCTCGTCATACGGTTTCAAAGCCGCCGGTTCCACACCGCGCAGCCGGATCAGCGTATCAATCGCGGTATGATAGATACTGCTTTCATCCTCTGGCACTTTATCGAGATGTTCGCGCATCCGGTGATCGCCAAAATCCTCGATAACCACCAAACCACGCTGCAAATCTTGGGCAAAGATTTCTGGCGCATGAAAATCATGTCCCGACAAATATTGGGCAATATCAATAAAGGGTTTCGGGTCTTCATGCGGCGGCGGGGCATCCATCAGGATCGCCCGATTGCCATCGCCGCGCGTCAGGCGGAAATAGCGGCGAAAGGAGGCATCCCCGGCAACGGCCGTAATTTCGGACCCTTGAAATCCAGCACTGGCCAGGAATTCATCCAAATTTTCAGGTGGCTGCATCGGCGACACTTCTTATCCGTGAATCTAACGTCAATGGCCTAGCCAATTTATTTGGCCAAGACCAGACCATCTATTGCCGATTATGGCGCTCAGGATGCTGCCCACCGGAAGCTTGCCAGATACTCATAATCCACGCGGCATTCATCGGCAATTTTACGGCCAGCATCTGACAGTGTTTTAAACGGCGTCGGCGCGCCAAAACCTGTACTGCTATTCACCGCTCCATACCAATGTGCGCCCCATATTCCGTCGGCGGGATGGCTGCCTTTGGGCCAGCTTAGCATCGCTTCATCCCATTCGATATCAATCGCCGCGCATAGCCGGGACAGTTGACCCTGGGGATCGGCCAATATTTCATTGCTATCAAATACAGGCGCCGCATGCCCCAATTGATCGGATATGCGTTTGTGATAATCCACCAATTTTGTAAAACCCAGCAAATCGGCGGCGCGCAGATCATTCTTCGCCTCATAGCTTGCGACGACCAAATCCGGATCGCGGATCAGGAATGCGTGACGATGCTGCGGGAAATCCATAATATCAATCGGCCCGATCATGTGATGCGGCATATGCTTTTGATACCAGACGGTCTTGCCAGCGGGAATATCCCCGCTCATCGCATCGGCCACCGATTGCCAGTCACAATCCATATCTGCCATTGTTTCCGCCGCCATCGGTTGAGGTTCGCCCGATTGTTTCAGGAAGGCACCGTAAAAAGGCTCATCGGTGACCGCGCAATCACCGCGCGAAGAAAAGCTTCGCATCATGGCGGTCGAGATATTGCGTGGTCCTGACCACATGGCAACGCGGATACCATCAGTCATGCTGCTGCCTCGATATCTCGCTCAATATGTTCTTTGTACAGGCCTTGCAGCCGCTCCACCATCGGCCCGCGTCCGTCGGTCATTTTTCGCCCGTCAATCGTATGCGCCGGAACGACCCCTGCAAAAGTACCCGTTACAAAGGCTTCTTCGGCCCCATAAACATCAGTCAGCGAGAAATTCTTCTCCCGCACCGGAATATCATTTGCGCGGCATAGCTCGATAATATTGCTGCGAGTAATACCGCCCAGACAATAATCGCCCGATGAGGTCCACACCTCTCCCTTGCGCACAATGAAAAAATGCGTGCTGTTGCAGGTCGCGACAAATCCTTGCGGATCGAGCATCAAGCCTTCGTCTGCTCCCGCCTGTGTCGCCTGAATACACGCTGTAATGCAGTTTAGTTTTGAATGACTGTTCAGCTTCTGGTCCTGCACCGCAGGATCACCGCGCCGAACATGCACGGTAAACAGTGAAATGCCCTTCTCTACCGTGGCGGGCAGCGGGTCTTTATGTTCGGCGATGATAACGATGGTTGCGGGCGAAATGACCACACGCGGGTCCTGATACGGCGTGGATCGGATACCCCGCGTCACCATCAGGCGAATGTGACAACTTTGCATATTGTTGGCTGCAATTGTTTCGCTCAATCGCTTCGTTAGCTCTTCGCGAGTGATACCGACATCCATCGCAATGGCTTTCGCGCCTTCATACAGCCGGGCCATATGCGCACCCAAGAACGCCATCTTGCCTTTGTGAACGCGAATGCCTTCCCACACACCGTCGCCCAGCATGAAACCGCTGTCGAATACCGAAACCGTCGCCTCTGCGCGCGGGATAAGCTTCCCGTTTACGTTGATCAGGATCGCATCGTTACGCAGATCGGCGGCATAATCATGTGTGCCCTTGGCCATCAGATATGCAGAGCCTTTCCATAAGCGGAGAGCACACTTTCATGCATCATCTCGCTAAGCGTTGGATGCGGGAAAACCGTATTCATGAAATCGGCCTCAACCAACTCAGCCTGCTTGCCCACGGTATAGCCTTGGATAAGCTCGGTCACTTCCGCGCCGACCATATGTGCGCCTAGCAATTCACCCGTTTTCGCATCGAACACGGTG